>JAACJX010000348.1 GCA_014237545.1 Ardenticatenia bacterium
GACGCTCAAGGTTCTGGACATGAACCCGGCGGCGGTCAGGGTATACGGCTACACGCGCCAGGAATTGCTTTCGCTCAACATGCTCGACATCCGCCCGCTGGAAGACCGCCTGAAATTTCTGGACCACGTGCCGACCATGCCGGCAGAGACCACCCGCTTCGGCATCTGGATGCACCAGAAAAAGGACGGCACGCCGATGGCAATGGAAGTGACGGGCTACGCGCTGGAACTGGACGGCCGCATTGCCCGGCTGGCGGTCTGCCGCGAGGTGACCGACCAGTTGCGCATGGAGGCGGCGCTGCGGGCCAGCGAGGCGCGCCATCGCATTATCGCCAATGTGACAAACGACGTCCTCTGGGATGTGGATTTTATCACCGACGAGATCGTTTTTTCCGAGGGTCTGTACGACGTCTTCGGCTATAAGCTGCCCCGCCCGGTGCCGNTGGAGTGGTGGATCCAGCACGTGCATCCCGCCGACCGCGCCCAGGTCGTCCAGCGATTCAACGATGCCCTTGCCTCGTCCGACTTCGAGTGGACCGATACCTACCGCTTCCGGCGCACGGACGGGCAATTCGCCCACGTGCTCGACCGCGGCTACATCTTCCGCGACGCCACGGGCACGCCGACGCGNATGATCGGGGCGATGATCGACATCACCCGGCAGATCGAGGTCCAGGAAGCCGCGACCCAGGCCGCCCAGGACGAGCGCCGCCGGCTGGCGCGCGATTTGCACGACGCCATTACCCAATCGCTCTACAGCCTTTCCCTGCTGGCCGAGGTCGCCCGCCGCCGCGCCGAACGGGGCGACATGGCCGCCACGCAGGAGCAGATNAANCGTCTGGGCGAGCTGGCGCAGCAAGCGCTCAAGGAGATGCGCCTGCTGGTGCATGAATTGCGGCCGTCGCAACTGGAGAAGGAAGGNTTGGCCGCGGCNCTGCAAGCTCGCCTCGACACNGTGGAGCGCCATTCNGGCATCCGCGTCCGTTATGTCGTCGAATTAGACCAAATACTGCCACCACAAGTACAATTACAGTATTATCGCGTGGCGGAAGAAGCGCTGAACAANGCNCTNAAACACGCGGCCGCGACCAGTGTGNGTATCCAAATCCGCTCGGCCGACGGCGTGGCCACGATGGAGATTTCCGACAACGGCAAGGGATTCGACCCGGCCGCGATGGGCTCTTCGCCGGGAATGGGCCTGACCAACATTCGGGAACGGATGGAGAATATGGGCGGCCGCCTGGAAGTCGAGTCGGTGCCGGGGAAGGGAACCACGCTTCGAGTATGTATGAACATTGGGAACGATACTCATGGAAAATGAAATTCGGATCTTAATTTGTGATGATCACGCTGTTGTGCGCGAGGGCCTGCGCGCTCTCATCACCACTGAACCGGACATGACCATCGTGGGCGAGGCGGCCGACGGCGAAGGCGCGGTGATCGCTTTTCGCGAATTGCGCCCCGATGTGACCTTACTCGATATGGTCATGCCCCGCATGGATGGCGTGGAGGCGCTCAAGATTATTTTGAGCGAATTTCCCAGCGCCCGCATCCTCATCCTCACGTCATTCTCCGAGGATGAGATGGTCTTCCCGGCGATCAAATCCGGCGCGCTGGGATACCTGCTCAAAGATTCCTCGCCTGAGGAGCTCATACGCGCCATCCGCAACGTCAACCGCGGCGAGGCGTCTCTCCATCCCAGCATCGCCCGCCGGCTCATCCAGGAATTGAGCCAGCCGACAACGCTGCCGCCCACCCTGGAGCCGCTGACCGAGCGCGAGATGGAAGTGCTCCGGCTGGTAGCCAAAGGGTACTCCAACGAAGAGATTGGCGACGCGCTGGTCGTCAGCGAGCGCACGGCGCGCGGCCACGTGAGCAGCATCCTCAGCAAGTTGCACCTGGCCAACCGCACGCAGGCCGCGCTCTATGCCCTGCGCGAGGGGATTGCCAACCTGGACGAAGAGGCTGAGTGAACCCGGTGGGGATCATCCGCTACTGGTAAGTATTTTGTACTACGAGCGGCGCGCAAGCGCCGCTTTTTGTTAATCTCATACGGGTCATTTGGCCGTTCATTATCTCGACAGAAATCCTATTNCCCCGTCCTCGGTTCATTGTAAACTATCTGTTAGGAGTCTTATTTAATATATGACCATGATGACAGACGGGGCAGCGGTGTTGGCTACCCGATCACGCACTTTAGCCATCGGTCTTTCGGCTTTGCTCCTCTCCATCCCGCCCATCAGCCACGTTGAGCTCGTGCCCGATACCGATTCACTCTTCGAGGCAATCGAAGAGAATGGCCCGATCCTCATCATCGTTGACACAGCCCTGCTGGGCGCGGACCTGCCGGAAACTTCGCGCGAGATTCGCCGCCTGTCCCCCGACTCACTCAATGTTCTACTGAGCGAAAACGTGGCCGAGTTCCGCGAGCTGGTCTACCACAGCGACGACACCGTGATCATGAAGGGTACGGAACCCGCTCGCCTGGCCCGTACCCTCGAATTTCTGCTCAACGATCACATCGTGGCTTGAGCAGCCCACGCTTTCGCCTCTACTACGCCTTCATTGNCCCGGCCAGCAGCGCTGCGGCGGCATCTATTTCGTCCTGATTGATCGTGTGACCCATACGCGGATAGATGCGGCTGTCAACCGCGGCCCCCATTCGCGCCAGCACGTCGGCCGTCTCGCGCACGCGGTCGACGGGGATGTGGGGGTCAACGTCGGAACAGCCGATGAAGACCGGCATCCCGTCGAACGACCCTTCATACGTCCGCGGCGTCCCTTCCGGGCCGATCAGCCCGCCGCTGAAGACCAGCAAGCCGCCGTAACGTCGCGCGTTGCGGGCCACGAATTCGCTGGCCAGGCACGCGCCCTGGGAAAATCCGCCCAGAAAGATGCGCTCCGGCGGCAGGCCAGCCTCTTCGACCATGGCCACTACTTCCCCCAGCCGCGCCAGCGCCGATGTCAGATACGGCTCGTTGTTGGCCATCGGGGCCAGAAAGGAGTACGGATACCAGGTGGCGTCGGCCGCTTGCGGCGCGAGATAAGCCAGGTCGGGATGGGCCAGATAATCAGCCANCTCCAGGATNCTCTCGGCCGACGCGCCGCGGCCGTGGACGAGAATCAGCGCGCCGGCGGCCTCGNCTAGCGGCTTCCCGGCGGCCAGCACCGGCTGGGACTGGTGGGGCATGCTCNCGTATNNNGCCATNTTAATTCGCCTCCGGTTGCGGCAGCGCGATCGGCGGCAGAAAGGCNTCGATCGCCTCGCGGCGCGGCTCNAACCACGCCGGCANCTGCAACGCCTCNCCCAGCCGCTCCACCGGCTCNTCGAGCAAGAACCCGGGCGCGTCGGTGGCCACCTCGAACAGGACGCCGCCTGGCGAGCGAAANTAGATGGAATGGAAGTATTGNCGGTCGCGCACGGGNGANACNGAGAAGCCCGCGTCGCGCAGCGCGTNGAGGTATNCCTGCNGCTCNGCGTCGTCGACGGTGCGGAANGCGACGTGNTGGATGGATCCGGCCCCGAAGCGGCCNNGTGGCTGGCCGGGGCGATGGAGCAAGTCCACGTATAGCCCCACGTCATTGGACGCGGCGGCGAAGCGGGAGCGGCTGCCCTCTTTGCCGGCGCGCATGTAGCCCATTTGCTCGACAAGGAGTTCGGCTGTCGGCTCCACCTCGTCCAGCCACAGCGTGACGCTGTGGAAGCCGCGCAAGGCGTGGTCGGCCGGCACGGGCCCTTCGTGCCAGTGGCGAATGGTCGACGGCGCGTCAGTGGCGATCAGTTCCAGTTGGATGCCGTCCGGATCGTGGAACGCCAGCACCGGCTGGCCGAAGCGCAGCCCGCCATCGGACACGCTGACGCCGTGGGCGGTTAAACGCTCG
>JAACJX010000675.1 GCA_014237545.1 Ardenticatenia bacterium
CTTTCTCCACGCCCTTTACTGGCCGTCGACCGACATCATCGTCCAGGTGCAGCTGATCATCGGCTACGCCATCGGCGCGACGATGGCTATCAACGGGACGATCACCGTCGGCACCTTCCTGGCCTACATGGGCATGCTGACCTGGATCATGTGGCCCATCCGTAACATCGGCCGCCTTATCGTGCAGATGTCGATGGCCCTCGTGTCGTTCGACCGCGTGTCGGACATCATCCGCGAGGACCGCGAGCCGATGGACCAGGGCACCTTCCGGCCAGACGGCCCGCTGCGCGGCGAGATCGTCTTCGACAACGTGCGCTTCGCCTATGCCGAGGACCTGCCGGTGCTCAACGGCATCAGCTTTCGGTTGAAGGCCGGCCAGGCCGTGGCCCTCATCGGCCCCACTGGCTCGGGCAAGACGTCGCTGGTGAACCTGTTGCCGCGGTTCTATGAGTACCAGGGCAGCATCAAGATCGACGGCGTCGAGCTCCGGGAATACCCGCGCCGCTACCTGCGCGAGCAGATCGGACTGGTCCAGCAGGAGCCGTTCCTTTTCTCGCGCTCTATTCGGGACAACATTACGTATGGCGTCCATCGCGAAGTGAGCGACGAGGAAGTGTTTCGCGCGGCGCGGGCGGCGGCCGTCCACGACGTGATCATGACGTTCCCCGAAGGCTACAAGACGATCGTGGGCGAAAAGGGCGTGACCCTCTCCGGCGGCCAGAAGCAGCGCACCACGCTGGCGCGGACGCTGCTAAAGGACCCGGCGATCCTGATCCTGGACGACGCGACGTCCTCGGTCGATTCCGAGACGGAAGGAGTGATCCGCGACGCGCTCGACGAGCTGATTCCCGGTCGCTCGACGTTCATCATCGCCCACCGTATCCAGTCGGTGATGGAAGCGGATAAGATCCTTGTGCTCGACAAGGGCGAGATCGTCCAGAGCGGCACGCACGATGAGCTTCTGGCGCAGGANGGCCTGTACCGGCGGATCTACGACCTGCAGTCGCAGATCGAGGACGAGCTGGAACAAGACCTGGCCGCCGCCACAGACGTGTCGCGGTCNAACGGTAAGTATGAACCGGCCACGCAGCCGGCGCGCTCATAACGAACCGTAGGCGGACAAGACCCGGCCGGCAGGAACAAGCGATAGGCCCTCTGCCGGCGGGGTCGGGTATAAGTAGGACAGAACATCATGGAAGATTATTTCGAGGAAGAAGACTTCGCAACCCGATTCAGCGGGCAGACGGTCACGCGCATCCTGCAGCAAGTAGTGCCCTACTGGAAGATGGTCGTGGGGTTCCTGGCGCTGGTGGTCATGATCACCATCTCCGACTCCATCTTCACCTATTTCGGCAAGCTGATGGTCGACGACGCCATTATACCGGGCGACACTGAGGCGCTGCGGGGGATCCTGACGAACTTCGCCATCCTGAGCGTCGTGTCGGCGGCCGTGGTCTTCGGCTTTATCTTCATCACCGGCCTGCTGGGCGAGAANGTGCGCTANGACTTGCGCCGCAAGTTATTCGAGCACCTGCAGAACCTGTCGTTCAGNTACTTCGACAAGACGCCCATTGGCTGGATCATGTCGCGCGTCACGTCGGACACGGAGCGCATNGCCGACCTGGTGACGTGGGGNCTGCTCGACGTCACCTGGGGCATCACCAGCCTCATCGTCGCCGCGGTGTTCATGCTGTCGATCAACTGGCGCATGGCCATCCTGGTGATGCTGACCATCCCGGTGCTGGTCGNCGTGGCCNTCTACTTCCNGCGGCTCANCCTGGTGCAGTTCCGCGAGGTGCGGCGCATCAANTCGCGCATNACCGGCGCGTACAACGANAACATCCAGGGCGTGCGCGTCACNAAGTCGNTGGCNCGCGAGGAGCAAGACCTGCGCGACTTCCAGTCGCTGACCGGGATGATGTTCCAGGCGTCGTACAAGGCCAATATGCTTTCGGCGCTGTTTCTGCCGGCGGTGCAGCTCATCAGCGCGGTCGGCGTGGCCCTGGTCATCTGGTACGGCGGAATCTTGGCCCTGCGCGGCGAGACGACCGTCGGCCAGATCCAGGCCTTCATCGGCTACGTGACCTTTATGATCTGGCCGGTGCAGGAAATGGCCCGCGTCTTCGCCCAGATGCAGCAGTCGATCGCCAGCGGCGAGCGCGTCTTTTCGCTGCTCGACGCCGTGCCCGACGTGCGCGACAAACCGGACGCNCTGGAGACGGCCCACCTGGAAGGCGACATNGTCTTCGANGACGTGACCTTCTANTANGAGAAGGGCAAGCCGGTNCTGCGCGACTTTAACCTGCGCGTGCGGCCGGGCGAGACCATCGCCCTGGTCGGCCCGACGGGCGGCGGCAAGTCGACGATCGTCAACATGCTCTGCCGCTTCTACGAACCGAAAGAGGGGCACATCCTGTTTGGTGAGCGCGACTACACCGACCTGACGCAGCACGCCATCCAGAGCCGGATCGGCATGGTTCTCCAGACGCCGCACCTGTTCAGCGGCACGATCCGCGACAACCTGCGCTANGGCCGCCTGGACGCCACCGACGACGANCTGGTGGAAGCGGCGCGGCTGGCCGGCGCCCACGACTTCATCGTGNCGCTGGAGAACGGCTACGACGAGCAGGTGGGCGAAGGCGGCGGNAACCTGTCGGTGGGCCAGAAGCAGCTCATCAGCCTGGCGCGGGCNATCCTGGCCGACCCGGATATCTTCATCATGGACGAGGCGACCAGTTCGGTGGACACGCTGACCGAGGCGCTCATCCAGCGCGGCATGGAGACNATGATGGACGGGCGGACGAGCTTCGTCATCGCCCANCGTCTGAGCACCATCCGCCGCGCCAGCCGCATTCTCGTCATCGAGGGCGGNCGNATCGAAGANTCGGGCACGCACGCNGAACTGATCCGNGCCCGCGGNCACTACTACAACCTGTACACGCGCCAGTTCCGCCGNGAGCGNGAGGTGGCNTTGGGGCTGTAGGCGCGAAGNCCTGAAAGGTGGGCGATTTTNATCATTGTTTAACAAGNGGTTTTATCGCCCACNTGCCAGGTCTANCNACTCTGGCTGTTGNTCAACCGGCGGAATCGCTTGATTTCGCCGGNTTTCGTTTAGCGCTCCATGAAACAGGGCCNTCCCGTCTTTGCATTGCGACCGCGCTTTTGTTACGCTTGCGCCTCAGGAAACCACAGGCAAGTGGTCTGCTTGCCGGGATGCATCGACCCNGTGGGGTGGCATCCTTGCTTAATCACTTGAGAAGGTAACATGATGAAACGCCAACAATTTGCCGCGGCACTGGCCGCGTTTTTTCTGTCCGGACTTTTGATCGGCTGCGGCGGGAACAACCAGCCGGCCGAATCGGCTGAGGCCACCGTTGTGGTCCAGCCGACGACCGCCGACCCCACCAAGCCGCCGCCCGTGGTGGTGGCNGNCACCGGNNCGCCGGTGGTNGAANCGCCGGCCGACGACGCCCCNNCCGGCGCNNGCGANGACGCGCCGGCNCTGCCGACCGCCATCCCCACCGTCGCGCCGACCGAAGCGCCGCCGACCGAAGTGCCGACCNACACCCCCGTGCCGACGGCCCCTCCCACGGCTCGGCCGGTGGTCGTCCAGCCGACGGCCGTGCCGCCCACGGCCACTGCCGTCCCGCCGACGCCCGCGCCCCAGATCGGCGCGAACGGCCTCGTGGCCTCGAACTTCGCCGTCCAGAGCCGCGCCGACCTGACCGTCAANGGCAAGGTGTGGTTCGAATTCAACGTGGCCAACTCGACCGGCGGCGAAGTGCCCTATAACGCCCTNGGGGTGATGCCCAAGAAAGACGGCGTCGACCGGCGGGAGTGGTACCAGCAGAGCTACGGCGGGCCNGACTCGACCATNAAGCCGGGCGGGCTGGACTGGGAAGANCACATCGAATTGCCNGANCCGGGNAACTACACGCTGCGGCTGGTNATTTGCTTCGACGGCTTCGACGCCTGTTTGCAGCAGCGCGGNACGTGGCATACGCTGTCGGCGGAGATACCGGTGACGATNCGGTAGAAGCCGCTACCCATAAAGACCTGACANGTCNGAGCANNTGGAATGATTTNGAAACCGGGCTTTCAGGAAAAGACCCGGTTTCTTTGCTTATGGCGGGCAATGGGCTAGATTTCTCTGCATGACACAATTTCGCCTCTTTGCCGTCGAGGACGCGGGGCGGCGGCCGCTGGCCGTCCCGCCGGATGCCGCCCAGNTCGCCGACCTCTACCACGCGCTGCCGCTGGGTGTGTATGACGCCCTGCGCACCTTCGAGCACAACAAATTTCTCTACCTGAGCCGCCACCTGGCGCGGACGGAGCGGTCGATGGCTCTGCTGGGCTNGGCCTACACGCTCGACCGGCCGCGGCTGCTGCGCGCCCTCCACGACATCGTGACCGGCAGNGAGTGGCCGGAGATGCGGGCGCGCATTGACGTGCTGGCCGGGCCGGCCGAGGCGCTGGGCAGCGCGAGCCGCGAGCTNATCGCTATCCANCCATTCTCGCCNCCGNCNCCGGAGCTGTACGAGCGAGGCGTCGCCGTNGATTTCGCCGCCGGGCTGACGCGCAACCAGCCGCTGGTGAAGACGGCCACTTTCGCCGCCCGGCGTCCGGTCAGCGCNGGNCTGGCGCAATTAGAAAATACGGGCAACGAGATACGAGATANNGAAGAACAGGCGGCGGCCGCCCCCTATGAGTTCCTGCTCCTNGANGAGCAGCGCCGCATCCTGGAGGGCACGGGCACNAACTTCTGGGCCATGCGCGACGGGGTCGTCTACACCGCCGGCGAGGGCGTGCTGGAGGGCGTCACCCGCGAGATCNTCCTCAAGCTTGTGGCCGACCTNGGCATCCNGCTGCGGCTGGAGGCGGTCGGCGCGGACGAGATCGACANGCTGGACGAGGCCGCCCTCAGCGGCTCGTCGCGGGCNTTCCTGCCCATCGTCGAGATCGCCGGCCGGCCGGTGGGCGANGGCCGCCCCGGCCCGCTGACCNGCCGCATCNTGGCCGCCTACAATGATTTCGTCGCCGAGAACGTCAAAACGGCCGTCTAGCGCTTGTGCCGTTTTCCTCTCTCAAGTAAAATGTAACTATCTTCGCTGCTGCCCTTTTTCCATGCCATTCTCAGGAGAGCTACATGTTGCGACGGACTCACCTACAACCGACCGAAACCATCGACATGCTTCGGTCCAAAAACCTTAAGAAATTCACCGAGGTATACACTCGGGACGGAGAACGGATCGGCGTCACGCTTCGCTTTGTCCACCGGCCGATCGAGGATGTGAACGAGGAGTTGCGCCTCTATCGCACCTATCTCGTTCTCCAGAGCATCGTCCTGGGCGGGCCGGCTTTTGTGCCCACCGTCTACGTCGGCGACTATGACCAGAAGGGGAACCGCCTGAACCTCTCCGCCGACCTGGAAACGCTCGAAGACGAGACCTGGAACCGGGAGCCGGACTTCGTCGCCCGCGGTCTGGGCGTCTACGAAGAGCTGCCCGAATAACCCCCAGCAGGATCACTCCAGTCTGAATTGCCCCGACCGGCGGTCCTGGCAGGCCGCCGGTTGTCTGAGTTTTCCGGATTATGCCATGAAAATCGGCTTACAGATCCCCCGCTTCACCTGGCCTGGCGGCGACGCGACCATCGCGCCCACGCTGGCCGAGATCGGCCGCGCGGCCGATGCCGCCGGCTTTGCCAGCATCTGGCTCATGGATCATTTCTTCCCGCTGGAGCCCATGCTCGGCCGGGCCGAAGAGCCGATGCTGGAGAGCTATAGCGCGCTCAGTTATCTGGCGGCCGTCACCGCGCGCCCGCGGCTGGGGGCGCTCGTCTCCGGCGTCATCTATCGCGCCCCCGCCTTTCTCATCAAGTCCGTCACCAACCTCGACGTCCTGTCCGGCGGCCGGGCCTACTTTGGCGTGGGCGCGGCCTGGTACGACCGCGAGGCGGCCGGCCTCGGCTTTGCCTTCCCGTCGGTGAAGGAGCGATTCGAGTGGCTGGAGGAAACGCTGCAGCTGGCCCACCACATGTTCGCCGGCAACCGGCAGCCGTTCGCCTCGCCCCACTATCAACTGGCCGAGACCATCCTCAGCCCCATGCCGCTGAGCCACCCCCACCCGCCCATCCTGATCGGCGGCATGGGCGAGAAGAAGACTCTGCGGCTGGTGGCGCGCTACGCCGACGCGTGCAACCTGTTTGCCAGCGCCGGAGAATGCGTTCTACGCGACAAGCTCGACGTCCTGAAGCGCCACTGCGACGAGGCCGGGCGGCCGTATGAGGACATCGAGAAGACCGCCCTTGGAACCGTCCACCTCGCGCCGGGACAAATGACGGCGGGCGAGGTTGTGGCCCTCTGCCGGTCGCTGGCCGGTCTGGGCATCCAGCACGCCATCTTCAACATGCCCAATGTCCACGAGATCGCGCCACTGGAGATTTTCGCCCGCGAGATCATCCCGGCCGTGGCCGAGTTCTAGAGTCGCCTACGGCCGCGCGTAAGGGTCGCGGGGGGCGCGCTCCTCAGACAGCGAACGGGTCGAGCGGCGCGTCATCACCTCGATGGCGTCGGCCAGATGCGTGTCGCTGATGTTGTAGTCGCCGCGCTCTGTGCGCAACAGATGAGCTTCCAGCAGCACCTCGGCATGGGTGAAGCC
>JAACJX010000676.1 GCA_014237545.1 Ardenticatenia bacterium
ATTGGCAATTTGGGGGTTGTACCTTTTGGCTCAGACCACCTCACAACCTTTACCTTGTCAATTTCAAACATTCAATTCCTCGCACATAATTAAGAAGAGTCCTTCTACCCAAACAACGTCCCCTGCTCCGCCCCATCTTCCCCCTTCACCTTCCGCGCCTGCTTGAAGGTCTGGAACTCGGCCGGGGGGAGTTCCACGCGGGCCGCGCCGTTCAGCAGGTCGCCCACGGTCAGGAGCTGGATGCGCGGGTAATCGCGGTTCCAGCCCGGCGAGTGGTAGAACCCGGCNGCGGCCGCTTCNTTNTCCATGTCCTTCGTCGGTGCTTCCAGCGACAGGAAGATGCCGATGGCNGCCTTCTCGCGCTCAATGGTGCCGACGAGNTCGCGGATGTCGCGGCTGCTGACCTTGCCGCTCTTGACCTGCACCAGCGCCCGCTTGAGCTTGCCCGAGATGTCGTCGAGGAAGCTGATGACGCCGTCGATGCCCTTGTCCGCGCCTTTCTTGCCGGCCTTGCTCGTCGCGTCGCCGCCCAGCGGCCGGGCCTGAATGAGCGACAGCGCCCACCACTGGAACTGGAAGCGGTCTTCCTGGGCCAGCTGGCGCGCCCCCTGCGGCGAGGTCGGCTCGCCGATGACCGCGAACGTCGCGTCGGGGAACATCTCCTTCAGCCGGTACTTTTGCAGGGCGATGGACAGGTGGGTGATGTCGATGCCGATCCAGCGCCGGCCGAGCTTCTGCGCCGCGGCGATGGTCGTGCCGCAGCCGCAGAACGGGTCGAGCACCACGTCGCCGGGGTTGCTGCTGGCCTGGATGATGCGCTCCAGCAGCGATAGCGGCTTTTGGGTGGGGTAGCCGAGCTTCTCAGCTGCCCATCCATGAATCGGTCGAATATCTGACCAATTAGTTGTCAAAGGGACACCCTTGGACTCGTCTAGGTAACGCTTGTACATGGGAACTGTCCCAGGCTTGGTTTGAACCACTCGGCCCGCCTTAATCAGTTCTTCCATTCGTTCTTTAGAATAGCGCCAGTACCGGGTTACCCCCATTACTTGATACTGTGGATTACCCTTCGCCGCACCTCCCGGTCCTAGCATATTGTCAAGTTTGTACCTTCTGCCATCAGAATCTGTATGACGATACCATCGTTCGACATATTCTGGATCGAGATCAGTATACAACGGATGAAATGTGTTCTGGCCTGCTTTCTTGGCATAGAGAAAGATAATATCATTAACGCGCCCGAAGTGTTTTGCACCTTGTCCTGATGCGTCACCTTTAGCATCAGAGCGTTTCCAAACGATCTCATTTTGGAAATTCTCAGGCCCAAAAATCGTATCCATCATAATCTTCAAATAATGGCTTGCCGTCGGGTCGCAATGCAGGTAGAGGCTGCCCGTCGGCTTCAACACCCGGTGGAGCTCCACCAGCCGGGCGGCCATCATCACCAGATAGGCCATCATCTGGTTCTCGCCCAGAAAGGAGCGCAGGGCGTCGATCATCTGGGCCACGTGGGGCGGCGCGTTTTGCANCAGTTCGTAGTAGGTCTGCTCGGCGGCGCGGTTCCAGTGCCACGTGTCCTCGAAGGCGGCGATCTGCGCTTCGCTGTCCTGCCCGCTCTCCTGCTTGAACAGGACGTTGTAGGTGCGGTTGGAGTTGAAAGGCGGGTCAAGGTAGATCAGGTCGACGCTCTCGTCGGCGATGTACTCCCGCAGGATGGGCAGGTTGTCGCCGTAAAATAACGTGTTCTGTTGGATGGCTGTTCTCATAAATTTCGTCCTATACGATTGTCACTGGCGGCAAAAGTATAGCACAACTTGGGGGATGGCTCAGGTGTCGCGCTACCACTACAGCCCTACAACAACGCCTCCGCAATCAACCTGTCAAACCGCCGGATATCAACCTTTTTGCCCAGGTTCACCTTGATATTCCCCGCCTTCGTCCACAACTCGATTTCGGCATTAACGTCAAACATTCCCCCCGCGTTCTCCGACGACCACATGACGATGGACGAATAGGGCAGGGAGTAGATTTCCACGTTTACCGTCTACCGACCACCCTCACTCCCCAACCAACCCCACCGCCACCCCGCTAATCCCCTCGGCCCGCGCGGCGAAGCGGCGGTCGAAGGTCAGCAGCCGGGTGCAGTGGNCCGATTGCGCCAGGTGCAGCGCGTCGGCGAAGTCCAGNCCGNNGTCNTACCATTCCAGGGCCAGGGCCATCTCNGCCATATCCCGCAGATGGACGTTCGCCAGCCCAAATAGCCGCCGCAGCCCGNCNGCGATGGCGTCCTTGTCCAGCCCGTAGCTATAGCTCAGCACCCAGGCCGTTTCCAGAACCACGGTATCGGGGATGAAGATCTGCNCGGCCGCGAACAGNTCGCGCGCGCGGGCCGATTGCGCGGGNTCGTCCGCCACCAGAAAGCGCACCACCANATTGGTGTCAACCGCGATCATCCCACGCCTCCCGGATGCCGCGCCGCAGGTCGCTCTCCATCTCCTCGAGCGTCTTGGGTTGCCCGGCGTACGGCAGGCTGCCGGCCACCTCGTCGAGAGACGCCGGCTCGAACGGCCGGTTCGGCTTCAGCAGGATGCCCTCGCCGGTGTCGATNACGACGAATTCCAGGCCGGTCTCCCAGCGGTAAGCGTCGCGCAGCCACTTGGGGATGATGATNTGGCCTTTGCTGGATAGCTTGGTTGTTTCCATTGGATCACCCAGGTAAGAATATTGTAAGATTGTAACTCAACTGGGTTGAGTGATCAAACTGGCGGCCGCCGGGGCGGAAGAAACGCGGCTGACGCCGCCGGCTACGGGTATGGGGCGGCCGCAATGCCGGCTTGCGCTACACCGACCGCGCCCGAAAAGTCAATGCTTCGCTGAATAAGGCCTGGCCGTTAGTTCTTAATGGATTGTCGATAGCAGAGAGTAACTACGTAACTTTCCGTCGGAGGTGACGAGTGGACAGTTATGCGCCATGGCAGTTGCGGCAATCAACTGGTCGGCCGGATCCTGGCTAAATTCAGCGGGAAAGCGGGTCGAACGGATCGCAACCTCGGGCGTGATTGGAATCAGCTGAATACCTGGGTACGAGAGGGCCAGATCAAACCACTGTTCGACTTCCACCGGCAGAACAAGTCTTTTCTTCTCAACAAGCTTGGCAATCTCCCAACACGATATCGCGCTGATCCCTAATCCTTCGGATTCATGATCATGAATTGCCTGAAGCTGTTCGGCCGTCAGGCGCTCCTCATCATGGACCCACCAAATCCAGATATGCGTGTCCAGCACAATCATCGCGCCGCCGACCATTCATCTTCCGCCACCCCACCAAACGGGTCACTATACGTATAAGGCACACCACGCAGGGGGTAGCGATTATCTGTCTCGTCGTTAAGTTCGGTCGCGCTAAGGACGATCACCTCGACGCTCTCCCCCGCGCGAAAGGGGCCGGTCAGGTTNAGCACGCCGTCTTGCGTCACAACCGTTTTAATGCGAATCGCCTGAGTCGTATCAATCGCCATCATTTTCCATTATACAACGAACCGCCCACCTCGCACCCCGCCACTGACCTACTGCTCACACCGACCGCGCCCGATA
The DNA here is from genome assembly GCA_014237545.1 of Ardenticatenia bacterium. Lineage (GTDB taxonomy): Bacteria > Chloroflexota > Anaerolineae > Promineifilales > Promineifilaceae > Promineifilum. Next base: position 3,595 of record JAACJX010000676.1, read on the forward strand.
CTGCAGCGCCTCGGCCAGATGCGCCGGGGTGATGGCGTCGCAGCCGGCCAGGTCGGCGATGGTGCGGCTGACCTTGAGCACGCGGTGGAAGCCNCGGGCGCTGAGGCCCATCTGGGCCATNGCGCTCTTCATCAGCCGGCGGCCGGTCTCGTCCAGGTCGCAGAACTGGCGCACCTCGCCCGGCCCCATGTCGGCGTTGGCGTAGAGGCCCGTGCCGGCGAAGCGNTGCGCCTGCCGCTCGCGGGCCGCCTCCACCCGGGCGCGCACGGCGGCCGACGGCTCGCCGCGCCGCGTCGAGGACAGCTTCTCGTATTCCACCCGCGGCACCTCCACGTGCAGGTCGATGCGGTCCATCAGCGGCCCGCTGACCCGCTTCTGGTAGCGGGTGATCATGGCGCTGCTGCACGTGCAGCCGTGGGTCGGGTCGCCGAAGTAGCCGCAGGGGCACGGGTTCTGCGCGGCGATGAGCATGAAGTTGGCCGGGTAAGTGACGCTGCCCGTGGCCCGGCTGATCGACACCTCCCGCGGCACGCCCTCCAGCGGCTGGCGCAGCACCTCGATCAGTCGCTCGCCGAACTCCGGCAACTCGTCGAGGAACAGCACGCCGCGATGGGCCAGCGAGATCTCCCCCGGCCGCGGCCACTGCCCGCCGCCCACCAGCCCGGCGTAGCTGATCGTGTGGTGGGGCGAGCGGAACGGCCGGGCGCGGACGAGCGGCGTCTCCGGCGGCAGCATGCCGGCCACACTGTAGATCTTGGTCACTTCCAGCGCCTCGTCGATGCCCATGCGCGGCAGGATGCCCGGCAGCGCCTTGGCGATGAGCGTCTTGCCGCTGCCCGGCGGGCCGGTCATCAGGGCATTGTGCGCGCCGGCGGCGCTGACCTCCATCGCCCGCTTCACGTGCTCCTGGCCCATGATGTCGGCGAAGTCGGTGGCGTACTCCACCTCGCCGTCGAAGGCGGCGCTCAGGTCGACCGCGGCCGGGGCCAGTGGCTCCAGGCCGGTCAGGTGGCCGACCAGCTCGGCCAGGCTGCGCACGGGGAAGACCTCCAGGTCGGGCATGAGGGCCGCCTCGGCGGCGTCGTCGGCCGGCACGAAGAGGCGCTTGATGCCNCGCTCGCGGGCCATGGCCGCCAGCGGCAGCACGCCCTTGGTGTGGCGCGTCGTGCCCTCCAGCGACAGCTCGCCGAAGAAGAGGGAGTCGTCGAGCCGGTCGGGCCACACCTGCGACGTGGCCGCCAGCACGCCGACGGCGATGGGCAGGTCGTAGGCCGGGCCTTCCTTGCGCAGGTCGGCCGGGGCCAGGTTGACGGTGATGCGGTGGAGCGGAAAGGAGAGGCCGCTGTTCTTGACCGCGGCGTAGACCCGGTCGCGGCTCTCGCGCNCGGCCGCGTCGGGCAGGCCGACCAGGGCNAAGTANGGCTGCCCCTTGACGATATCGACCTCGACGTTNACCAGTTCCGCGTCTAATCCGACAATGGCCGCACTGAGCACTTTCGCGAGCATGCGGCCGATTATACCGGAAAGAAAGAAATCCACAGATTTCACAGATTGCACAGATTTTGCCCTTCTCCTGTTAAATCTGCGTCACCTGCGGATTCCTTTCTGTCTTATTGCTGAAAGCCACAGACCTCACCAANAACACTGNCCCTTCAAAAAATCTGTGAAATCTGTGGATTCCCCTTTCTTCTCCTTACGGCTTGGAGACGACCGACAGGAAGAGCGACCACGACGCCTGCGCCTCGTAGCGGATCGTGTCCGCCAGGCCCATGCCGCTCTCGCTCACGTTGCCCGCCTTGTCGCGGAACTGCACGTAGACCGTGGCCACCTCGCCCGGCTGGACGTTGCCCAGGCTCCAGTTGCTCACCGTTGCCTGGAACGGCCGCCATGTCGCCCCGGCGAAGTCGGGTGTGTTGCTGAGGCGCATCTCCAGCTCGTTCAGCGGCGTGCCCGGCGGGTTGTCGTTCTGGCCGCCGTCGTGGATCTCGCCCGAGTCGTCGGCCGACAGGTTCANCGTCACGATCAGGCTGGTCGTCGACTCCGCGCCGCCNTTGATNAGCACGCTGCCGCCCGGCGGATACGGATCGGTGCTGGCCTTCACCGGCGCGGTCGTCTCGCCCGGGCCNCCGGCCTCCGCGCCGCCCGTGCCCTCGCCGGTGGGCAGCAGCAGGTACTCGTAGCTGGAGCCGGGCGTCGCGTCCTCGTCGACGTGCTCCCCGTCGCGGTCCATCTCCTGGATCAGTTTCCACTCCTCCAGCNGGTCGCCGGTCGGGCCGACCAGGCGGCGGTAGATGTCCACCCACAGGAGCTTGCCGCGCAGCAGCGGCCCCCAGGTAATGACGATGACCGGCTTGGTGGCGATCAGCTCCGGCCGGACGCGGATGTCGCCCAGGCCGCGGATGCGGTCGTCGGNCGGGTCGTGGGGGTTCTGCCCGTTGGGGTCGAACTTGCACTGCGGCACTTCGCTGCCGTCGCGCTCGCCGCCGTCGTCNGTGTCGGGGTCGCGCGGGTCGGTGCCGATGGTGAACTCGCAGTAGTTGGTCAGGCCGTCCTTGTCGTCGTCGCCCTGCGGGTCCTCGACCTCGTGCTCCTTCTCCCAGCAGTCGGGCAGGCGGTTGCCGTTCTCGTCGGCGCACTGGGTCAGCGCGAAGCTGCCCTGGGCCTCGCGGCGGATGTCGCCAAACTCGCCGATGGCGACCACCAGGTAGGAGCCGACGCTGGTCGGAGCCTCGCCCTCCACCGGCGGCTCGTCGGGGGCCGGCTCGTCGCCGAAGCTGGTGATGTTGTAGGTGTTGCCATAGACGCCGTCGTCCGGCTCGCCGTCGCCGTGGGTTCCGTCGTCATAGAGCATCACCTGGGTCAGCCAGCCNTTGGGCGCGCGCACNTTGGCCCACACCTTCGCCCCCACGACCGGCTTCTCCGGCCCGACGAACGTCGCCAGCAGCGGCACCTTCGCGCCCTGGTTCATCTCCTCGACCGGCTCGCCGACGAACANGTACATCTCGAACTGGCTCTCGGCCGTGGTGCTGACGTAGACCTCCTGGTCCAGCCCCTGGATCCAGAAGCGCCAGTGGCCCGGCTTGGGGTCGAAGACGCGCAACACGACGTTGGTGAAGTAGTCGGACATCGACTCCTCGTCGGCCAGCACGTCGTTGCCGTCCGGGTCGAATAGCTTGTACTTGAAGTTGTCGCTCGGCTTCTGCCATGCGGCGGCGATGACCAGCTCCAGCGTGGTGTCGTCGACGTAGAACTCGTAGTAGCCCAGCCCCTGCGCGTCGCGGACGATCTCCCACGGCATGCGCTGGCGGCCGGCTACCTGCGTCGCCTTGTTGTCGTAGACGCGGCTCAGGTTGTTCTGCCAGCCGATGACGCCGGCGGTCGCGGCGTCCCCGCCGCGCGCGCTGAGGATAGGCACGTTGCCGGCCACGTCGGCGTAGTCATAGCTGCCGCCGGGCACGGCCGCGCCGATCTGCTGCATCAGCACCTCGTTGGCCTGCGGCCCCAGGGCGATGCTGTGGATGGCGCAGCCGTTGTCCGTCACGTCGGACCGCACGTCGGCCCAGAACTTGTCCTCGTTCTCGTAGCCGTCGCTCAGCAGGATGAAGCTGCACTGGTTCTCGGCGACGCCGTTGGCGTCGTGCTCGTCGGCAGCAGTGATCATGCCGTAGCCGATCGCGGTGAGGTTCTGTGGGGTCTCGAGGGCGATGGCGTCTTCCAGCGCCTCGCGGTGGCTGCCCGCGCCGTTGCCCACCGGGGCCAGCGGCTCGCGCAGGTCGGCGTCGGTGTCGAAGGCCACAAACGCGCCCTGGTCTTGCGCCCCCAGCTCGTTGACGAACAGGTTGGCCGCGTTGCGCGCCGCCTCGATCTTGCCCGTGCCGCCGCCCATGCTGCCGGAGCGGTCGAGGACGACGACCACGTCCTGCGTGCGCTTCACGTAGAGCACGGCGCTGTTCTCGGTGTCGCTCTGCGGCCCGAGGTTGACGATCAGGTCATAGAACTCGCCGTCCTGCGCCCCGTCGCTGTCCTTCGGCGGCCGCACCAGCAGCCAGTAGTCATCCTGCACGTAGGTGCTGTTGATGATCGTGGCCGGCAGCAGCGGCCCGCCGCCCGCCTTGCGCAGCTGCACGGTGAAGTCGCCCGCCACCAGGCCGGCCACGCTGCTGCCGTCGGCGCCCTGCACGCGCAGCCGGACGATGAACTTGCGCGGCGTGGCCGCCTTGCCCACCATCTCAACCGCGGCCGTGGTCGGGTTCTTGATGATCAGCGTCGGGTCGACGCAGCCGCGGCCGACGTCGACCGTGCCCGACTGGTCCACGGCCGTCACGACGCCGACGGCGCGGTCCAGGTCGGCCGTGCGCACGGTGCGCGCCCACTGGTCGCTGAAACTCGTCCAGCGGTCGATCAGGTTGCCGCCGTCGACGGTCATGACGCTGAAGCCGAAGTCGGTGCCGTTGCCGTCGAAGCTGAAGGTGGTGAAGTCGCACTGGCTGGCCGGGTTAAACTCCCAGTAGCGCGACGAGCGCGGGTTCATCGAGGCCGACACGGTGGCGAAGGCCGGGCCGGAGTTGATGATCGTGTGGCCGCTGAGGCCGCTGGTGTTATTGCGAATCTCGTTGTCGAGGTAGGTCAGCCGGTCGTCGGCCGGGTTGAAGCGGTAGGCGAAGAGCGACAGGGTGTAGTCGATGAAGTCATCGCGAAAGCTGCTGCCCTGGGCGCTGATGAAGTCGCGCACGGCGTTGACCTGGCTCGCGTCGGTATTCAGCTCGGTGTAGAAGTCGCGGATGGCCACCCAGCCCTGTACCGGCTCGACCTCCGTGGGCGTGCGGTACTGATCCCATAACCACGTCCACCACAGCGCGCTGCGGTAGCTGATGGTGCTCAGGTCAGCGGTGTAGTTGGGCGCGCTGCCGAGCAGGCCGTTGATCTCGGGGATAAACAGGTGGCCGATATCGGCATCGAGCGCCGGATCCACCCGGTCCTCGATGGAGCGGGCGATACCCTCGCCGAAAAAGTCCTGCCAGCCGGTGGCCGCGTCGTAGTTATACTGCAACACGTGCATGATCTCGTGGAAGGCCAGCAGCCGCTTGTTGAGCGCGTCGTTGTTGTCGACGTTCTCGTCGTCGA
>JAACJX010000639.1 GCA_014237545.1 Ardenticatenia bacterium
CTCGACTTCGTGACGCTCTCGGCGCACAAGATGTACGCCCCCTACGGCACCGGCGCGCTGGTCGGCCCGAAGGACTTCTTTATGCATGAAGCGCCGGAGTATCGCGGCGGCGGCACGGTCGACGTCGTGACGCTGGATGAAGTTCATTGGGCCGGGATGCCCGACCGCGACGAGGCCGGCAGCCCCAACGTCGTCGGCGCTGTGGCCATGGCCGTGGCCGCGCGCACGCTCATGGAGGTCGGCATGGACGCCGTCGCCGCCCACGAAGAGCACCTCATCGCCTACGCCCTGGAGCGCCTGCGCAACGTGCCCGGCATCCTTCTGTTCGGCGAGACCGACCCGGCGCGGGCGCATGAGAAGGTCGGCGTCATCCCCTTTACGCTCGATGGAGTTTCCCACTTTCTGACGGCCGCCATCCTCGGCTACGAGGGCGGCATCGGCGTGCGCAGCGGCTGCTTCTGCGCCCATCCCTACGTAGTTCACCTGCTGCACTTGTCCGACGAGGAATCCCATCGCTGGCGCGACCAACTTCTGGCCGGCGACAAGTCGGAAATGCCCGGCATGGTCCGCGCCAGCTTCGGCTGCTACAACAATACCGATGACATCGACCGGCTGGTCGAGATGCTGCACAAGATCGCCCGGCGCGACTATCGCGGCGAGTATGTCCTGGAGCGTGCTTCGGGCGAGTACCGGCCGCGAGATTTCCACGAACCGCTGGAAGAGTACTTCCTGCTGGAGAGGCTGGGGCGGTAGTCGGTTGGCAGTGGCCAGCGGTCGCTCTTCCATAGGGAACGAGTCGGCCATTCGTAACGTCTTCCATTTAGAATTCTCGTACAATACCAACTAACGTCCGCCGGGCGCCTATTTCCGCGTGCCGAATGGGGCGAATTTACAGTTTGAGTAAACCATCATGTTGTGGAAACGATTATTACCGCTTTTGGCCATCATTTTGCTACTGACCGCTTGCGGCGGCGGGGCCGACCCAGGCGATATTCCCCCACCGCCGACCGCGGCCCTGGCCACGGCCGCAGCCGAAGTGGCCGCGACGATCTCGCCCGTTCCGCCCACGCCCACGGTCGCGGTGGCTGCCACGCTGCCGCCGCCGGCCGTGGTGTCGCCCCAGGTGACCGAAGCGCCGCCGACCCCGGAAGTGACACCCGCACCGGATACGGTTGTGCTGGCGGCCGAGGCCGCGGCATTCGCCGGGCGCAACCCGCTGACGGGCGAAGAAGTAGCTGACCCGGCGTCGCTGAACCGCCGGCCGATTGCCGTCAAGCTCTCCAACGCCCCGGCCGACTACACGCGGCCGCAGGCGGGCCTCAATGACGCCGATATTATCTTCGAGCATTGGACCGAAGGCTCGGTCACGCGGTTCACNGCNNTGTTCTACGACACCGTGCCGCCCAACGTCGGCCCGATCCGCAGCGCGCGGCTGGTCGATNTGGAATTGCCGGCCATGTACGACGCGATGCTGGCCTTCTCCGGCGCCAGCGTCGGCGTGAACCAGCGGCTCAATGCCTCTGACTTCAGCAACCGCCTGCTGCGCGCCAGCGAGCCGGGCTTTTATCGCACCGGTGACACGAGCAAGCCATTTGAGCACACGCTCTACATCCGGCTGGAGCAATTGTGGCAGGCCGTCGCCGACAAAGGGCTGAACACCGCGCCGTCCTTCGGCAGCTACAACGCCTTCACCGAGGTCCCGCCCGAGGGCGGGACGCCGGCCAGCACCGTGTTCATCGACTACAAGACGGAAAAGGTCGAGTGGAAGTGGGATGAGGCCATCGGCAAGTATCGCCGCTGGATGGACTTCGAGGAGCACTTGGACGCCAACACCGAAGAGCAGGTGACGGCGGCCAACGTCATCTTCCTAACGCCCTACCACGTGAACGACGCCAACATCTGCGAGCAAATCAACAACGGCGTCTGTGCCGCCCTGTCGATCGAGATTCAGCTATGGGGGTCGGGGCCGGCGGTCGTGTTCCGCGACGGCCAGCAGTACAACGTGACGTGGCACCGCGACGGTCGAAACGATCAACTCACCTTCACCGATGCCACCGGCAACCCGTTCCCGCTGCAGATCGGCAACAGCTGGGTGCAGCTCGTGCCCGGTTATCTGCCGAATCCGCTGACGGTGACGCCGTAGTCAGCCAGTTAGGCAATGTATCAGTAAGTCAGTAGATCAGTTGCGTATCACTGCTCTACTGACCTACTTTCTTTCACTTCTTCTCTTTCCGGCTGATCAGCGCCAGGTAGAGCACGATTCCGCCGACGACGAGGCCGGCGAAGCCGAAGGTCACGAATGTCGTCAGGGGACTGATGGTTGTCGCGTCAGTCATGGATCGCTCCTTGGCTCGCCCCCTAGTGTACTCGCGCGGTCGCTGGCTGGTGGCCGTTGCGCGATAGTTCCAGGCCGCGACCGATATACCCCTGCACGACCAGCAGTTCAGCGTTGAGCAACGCCCCGCTGGCCGCCCCGCGCAGCGTGTTATGCGTCAGGGCCACGTANCGCACGTCGAGCACCGGACACTCCCGCACCTTGCCCACCGTCCAGGCCAGGCCATCGCCGGCGTCGCGGTCGCGCCGCGGTTGTGGCCGGTCGGGCTCCTCGCGATAGATGAGCAGGTCTTGCGGCGATGAGGGCAGTTGGGCGACGACGGCCGGCGGCTGCCATTGGCGCAGGGCGGCGATGGCTTCGGCGGCCGAGGCACGGCGGCCGAGCTTCACCGACACGCTGGCCAAATGTCCGTCCACCACCGGCACGCGGTTGGCCTGGGCACTGACGGAGATAGCGGCAGGCTGCATGCGGCCGTCGCCCACTGTGCCCAGCAACTTGGTCGGCTCGTTCTGCAGCTTGTCATCTTCCCCGCCGATGTAGGGCACGACGTTGTCATAGATGTCCATCGACGACNCGCCGGGGTATCCCGCACCGGAGATGGCCTGGAGCGTAGTGATGATGGCCGCCTCGACGCCAAACGCTTCCTGGAAGATCTTCAGCGGCAGGATGGCGCTGGTCGTCGAGCAGTTGGGGCTGGCGACGATGAAGCCCGGCCAGTTGTTTTCCGCCTGCTGCGTGGAAATCAGCGCCGTGTGGTCGGGGTTGACCTCGGGGATGAGCAGTGGCACCAGAGGGTCCATGCGGAACACGGACGNGTTGGTGACCACGGCGTAGCCGGCCGCGGCAAACTGTGGCTCCCACACCTTGGCCTCGGCCGTCGGCAGGGCCGAGAAGACNACCGGTGGGCTACCGGGGATATTCAGGTCCAGCCCAGTCGGCTGGACGATGAGCGCGGCCGTCTTGGCGGGCACCTCGCCCGGCATCAGCCAGTTAACGCCTTCGCCATACGGCCGGCCGACAGTGCGGTCGGAGCCGGTGACGGCCACCACCTCGAACCACGGATGCTCGGCCAGCAGTTGCACNAACCGCTGCCCGACCGTACCTGTCGCGCCCAGAACCCCAACGGGTATTTTGTTCATTCTCATTTCTCCTGATCGCCGGCCCCGAGCCGGCGCAATGAATTCTAATGAAAAACGCCACCGTCCACATGGGGCGATGGCGTCGCGATTCCACCCAATTTCCGCCCGACCTGTGGCCGGACGCTCATGTAGCCGTTAACGGGGCCAACCGGACCTCCTTAGTAGCCTGCGGGCGTTCAGGAAACCACTCCCGGGGGGTTTTCGCCTCGTGCCCGGCTGGCGGCGCTTTCAGCCTGTGGCGGCCGCCTCTCTGGTGGGGCATCGCGGGTACTCGTCCCGGTCAACGCTTTGCATGTCGATCTGTGGGATGAATTATAAGTGGCGGCAGGGCTATGTCAAGAGGCCGGCCCAGACGAGAAAACAAAAAGCGCCGAAAATTCTCATTTTCGGCGCCGCTGCTCAGTGCCCTGGAGAGGACTCGAACCTCCACGTCCTAAGGACATAGGCCCTCAACCTACCGCGTATGCCAATTCCGCCACCAGGGCAACTAGGAGATATTATATCCCGATCCGGCGCGCGCTGTCAATTTCACCCCGATCGGAGNGCGTTCAGATCTGGTGTAAGGGCGGGCTATTGCCGAGGGACAACGCGGCCGATTGATCCTTGTGTGGCGAACGGTCAGGCGTGACCGGGTGCCTTGCGCTGGTTGCTCTGCCCCTGCATCATCGCGTTATCGCTTTTCATCAATCACCATACACCAAAAGTACACGCCGGTCCGACCGCGACAGGCAAGACTTACATCTCCAGCTTAAGTTTGGTATAATGCAATGCGTCACAGTCCGATGACTGGCGGNTCGCGACCGCCACAACAGGCCAAAGAGAGTAAAAAACCTATGTCCAAAATTCTAAGTCCAAAAGCATGGTATCTGGTAGGGATCGGCGCGGCCGCCTTGGCCATCGATGCCGGCCGGCGCTGGGTCACGAAGCGCCGCCGCGAGGCGGAGCAGGGCATCGACCACGGCACGGAAATTCCCATGATGTCGTTCGATGCCGAACCCGCCGTCAAGGCCGCCCCAANACCGGTCCCGNCCGCGCCACCCAAGAAAGAGGCGACCAAGCCGGATGATCTGACGGCGATCAAGGGCATTGGGCCGACCTTTGCCAAGCGACTGACCGAGGCGGGACTGACCACCTACGCCGCCGTGGCCGGCGCGTCGGCCGAGCAGCTGCGCGAAGTTACCAAAGCCCCGCCCATGGCTGACCCGGATGAGTGGATCGCTCAGGCGCGGGATATGGCCTGATCGAAAAGGAGTCGCCTGGCGACTCCTTATGTTGGCTTAAAGATTCTCGCCTGAGATCGCTGTCTCGCTCATCCTCGCCCACTCTCGCAACACCTCAGACAGGTCAGGATTATCGCCGGCGTGCTTGCCATAGTGGGCATAGCGCACGATGCCTTGCGCGTCGACGATGAAGGTGCCCGGCAATCGCTGCGCGTCGCCGGTGGCCTGGCCTTGCGTGTGGCCTCTGGACGCGGCGCGCGCGCCGGCCTTCAATGCGTCGGGCGACAGCAATCGCAGGAGGTTGGCGCGGCCAATGCCGAAAGCGGCGTGCAACTCCGGCTCTTCGTTGGTGATACAGTCCACGCTCGGAGCCAATTTGTCGCCAAACTGGCGGGCGTGCTTGGGTTGCCCCAGGCCAACCGCGACGACGCGCAGGCCGGCCGCTTCAATTTCCTCTCGGTGTAGCTCCAACTGAGCTAGCCATTCGCGACAGTGAATTCAACCAAAGTGTCGCAGGAAGGTCAGCAGCACCGGGCCGCTCGCCCAGAAGCTCTGCAGCGACACTTCCCGCCCGTCGGCGTCCAGTGCCACCCCATCCGGCGCGAGATCACCCGCGCTCAACCTGTTTTCTTTTGCCATCTTTTGTGATGCTCCCTTTTACTGCGTCAGCCAGGCTCCGCAGGTATGGACAAATAATATACAACTATACATATTTTAATCACCCATGCGTATTTGTCAATNTTTTGCACAATTTTAACCAGCGATCATTAACAATATCGTCTCTCGCGTCAAAAGGAATATTGGGAAAGCTAGGAACGCCAAGATCAAGCAAATGTTTCCCGGTGCGCGCCGCGTCCCCTCTCCGCGATCGCCGCGTTCATGCGGCTTGACCTCTGTCTGATAAGACGGTAACAGATGGACAGAAATCAGTCGCTCTTATTGAATAACCGCGACCGATCGGCTAAACTACTGCGCTATTATGCGCTTTCGCTCGGCCCGGCTTTTTGCAAACTGACGATCGTCTGTCCTGTCGGTAGTGGACAAACCGGACTGNAAAACGCATAGGATTCGGCCGCTTGCCCGGTCAATCGCGCATTTGCGTGCCCGAATTTAAACAGATACTATGCTGCCGAAATTTTTAGAGGAGTAGGAAAACGCGATGTTCGAACTCAACGGGGTATATCGAAATCGCATGGGAGAATACACCGTGCTGGCCATCAACGGCCAGCGCATGACCGTGCGCTATGCAGACGGCACTGAAGCCGAATTGAACGTCAACATCCAGGCCCGAATCTGGGAAAATATCGTCGNCGAACAGGAAGCCAAAGCGGCCAGCACCAGCCGCCACCTGCGCCAGTCGAACAAGGACACGACGCACTACATCAAGGCGGTCAGCCTGCCGCCCGGCGAAGAGCTGGCCTTCCCCGGCTGGCAAGAGCGGATCGTCATGGCCCCCACGCCGGAACTGGCCCAACGCATCAAGTCCGGCGACCGCTTCATTTATTACGCCATCGAGGCGCAAACGTTTTTCGCCGTTGTCACCATCACCGGCGATATGTTCGAGGCCGACCCGAAGCAGCACACCTACACGACCGAGCTACAGCGGGCCGCCTTCTTCCCCACCGATGTGGACGCCACCGTGCCCGACCTGGATCACGGCGTCAGCGTTGATTCGATCGATCTGGAGAGCTACCCNGACTTCGGCAAGCTCCACATCGAGAATGAGTCGTTCTATCGCATCAGCGAGGATGATTTCGAGCTGCTGGCCGAGGCGCTGACGGAGATCACTGAGGACGAGGAAGAGGAAGTCGAAGAGTACGAAGAGTACGAAGAGGACGAGGTCGAATAACCTATGGCTGAGTTTGTGCTGGTTTGCATTGCCTGGCCCTACGCTAACTCCGACATTCACCAGGGCAATGTCACCGGCTCNCACCTGCCGGGCGACATTTACGCCCGCTATCATCGCTTGCGCGGCAATCGCGTGCTGATGGTCTCCGGCTCCGATAGCCACGGCACGCCGGTGACGGTGAAGGCCGAAGAGATGGGGCTGAGCAACCTGGAAGTGTACGAGCATTTCCACGCCCGCTTTCTCGATCTGTTCCGCCGTTTGGGCATCAGCTATGACCTGTTCACGAGCACCCACACGGAAACGCATTTCCAGGTCTCGCAGGACATTTTCACCCAGCTGCTGAAGAACGAGTATCTCTTTCGCAAGGTGACGCCGCAAATGTTCTCGCCCGAGGCCGGCAAGTTCCTGCCCGATCGCTACGTCGAGGGCACCTGCCCCAACTGCGGCTATACGGGCGCGCGCGGCGACCAGTGCGACAATTGCAACACGCTCTTCGAGAGCGCGGCCCAGCTGATCAACCCGCGCAGTAAGCGCGACAACACCTCGCTGGTGCTGCGCGACACCGAACACTATTTCCTCGACCTGCCGGCCATCGCCGCGGATTCGCTCTCCGAGTGGATCCACGACGACAAGGAGTTCTGGCGGCCGCAGGTGATCAACTTCGCCCGCAACTTCATCGACCANGGCCTCATCGGCCGCGCCGTCACCCGCGACATGGACTGGGGCATCCCCGTGCCGGTTGATGACGCAGGGTTCAAGGACAAGGTACTCTACGTCTGGTTCGAGGCGGTCATCGGCTATCTTTCGGCGGCCGTCGAGTGGGCCAGGAACAACGGCGACGCCGACGCATGGCGCAACTGGTGGTATGACCCGGCGGCGCGGACGGTCTACTTCATCGGTAAGGATAACATCCCCTTCCACACTGTCTTCTGGCCGGCGCAGTTGCTCGGCGCGCGCGGTCTCTACAGCAAGGACCCCCACGCCGCGCTCAACCTGCCCTACGACGTGCCGGCCAACGAGTTCATGAATATGGAAGGCGAGAAGATCAGCGGCAGCCGCAATTGGGGCGTCTGGATGCTCGACGCGCTCGACCGCTATGACCCTGACCCGCTGCGCTACTACCTGACGACCAACATGCCCGAGACGCGCGACAGCGACTGGAGCTGGAGCGGCTTCATTGAGCGAAACAACAACGAACTGGTCGCCAACTGGGGCAACCTGGTCAACCGCGTGCTGAACATGACCCAGCGCTATTTCGGCGGCGTCGTGCCGGAGCCGGGCGAGTTGACCGCGGCTGATACGGCGCTGCTGGCCGCCATCGATGAGGGTTTCGCCACCGTGGCCGAACTCTACGACGGCTGCAAGTTCCGCGCCGCGGTGCAGGAAGTGTTGCGCCTGTCNACGCTGGTCAACCAGTACCTGGAAGAGACCAGNCCGTGGACGACGGCCAAGACCGACCCGGCCGCTGCCGGCCGCGCTCTCTATATCGCCCTGCAGGCCATCAACGGCCTGAAGATACTCTGGGCGCCGGTGCTGCCCTTCACCAGCCAGGCGCTGCACGAGATGCTCGGCGAGNNCGGCNNGCTNTTCGGCGAGCAACTGATTCGCCAGTACGACGAAGCGACGCGCAGCCANCTGGGGCTGATCTACGACGGCGCGNCGGCCACCGGCCGNTGGGAGCGGNCNACCATCCCCGCCGGCCGCCAANTGCCNAAGCCNCAACCGCTATTCAAGAAGCTGGAGCCGGANNTGGCCGANCAGGAGCTGGCTCGNCTGGGGCCGAAGCCCAATATGCAGTGATCNGTGGCCAGTGGTCAGTTATTCCAAACTGACCACCGACCGCCGACTACCGACCACTAAAATATGACTGACAACAAAGTAATTTACTCNATGATCGGCGTGGGCAAGATCGTCCCGCCGAATCGCACNATCNTGCGCGATATNTACCTNTCCTACTTCTACGGCGCGAAGATCGGCGTGNTGGGTCTGAACGGCGCGGGCAAGAGCACCCTGCTCAAGATCATGGCCGGNGTCGATAAGGACTTCGTCGGNGAGACNGTCCTNTCCCCCGGTTANACCATNGGCTATCTGGAGCAGGAGCCGCTGGTNGACGAGTCNCGCACCGTGCGCGAGGTNGTNGAAGAGGGCGTGCAGGAGATCGTCGACGCCCTGCGCNAGTTCGATGAGATCAACGCCCGCTTCGGNGAAGACCTGACCCCNGACGAGATGGACAAGCTCATCGAGGACCAGGGCAAGNTGCAGGACAAGCTNGACCACATGGACGCCTGGAACCTGGACAGCCGGCTCGACCTGGCGATGGACGCGCTGCGCTGCCCGCCGGGCGACACGCCGGTGTCCGTTCTCTCCGGCGGCGAGCGGCGGCGTGTGGCGCTGGTGCGGCTGCTGCTCAAGCAGCCCGACATCCTGCTGCTCGACGAGCCGACCAACCACCTCGACGCTGAATCCGTCGCCTGGCTGGAGAAGCACCTGCAGCAATACCCCGGCACGGTCATCGCCGTGACCCACGACCGTTACTTCCTCGACAACGTCGCCGGCTGGATCCTGGAGCTGGACCGCGGCTACGGCATCCCCTGGAAGGGCAACTACTCGTCCTGGCTGGAGCAGAAGCAGGAGCGGCTGGCNAAGGAAGAGAAGTCCGAAGCCCAACGCATGAAGACGCTGGAGCGGGAGCTGGAGTGGATNCACATGTCCCCCCGCGCCCGCACGACCAAGAGCAAGGCGCGCATCACCAAGTACAACGAACTCCTGGAATCGGGCGGCGAAAAGGCTCGCGANGAGCTGGAGATCTACGTCCCGCCGGGCCCGCGCCTGGGCGACGTGGTCATCCGCGCCGAGAAGGTGGACAAGGGCTTCGGCGACCGGCTNCTGGTGGANGACATGACCTTCGACATCCCNCCGGGNGCNATCGTCGGCGTCATCGGGCCGAACGGCGCGGGCAAGACGACCCTCTTCCGNATGATCGTCGGCCAGGAGCAGCCCGACGACGGCGCGCTGACCGTCGGCCAGACGGTGAAGCTGGCCTACGTCGACCAGAGCCGCGACACGCTGGACGCCGAGAAGACCGTCTGGCAAGAGATCAGCGGCGGTGAGGAGACGCTGGAACTGGGCAAGCGCAAGGTCAACTCGCGGGCTTACGTGTCGCGCTTCAACTTCGCCGGGGGAGACCAGCAAAAGCTGGTCGGCACGCTCTCCGGCGGCGAGCGCAACCGGGTGCATCTGGCCAAGGTGCTGAAGAGCGGGGCCAACGTGCTGCTGCTNGACGAGCCNACCAACGACCTGGACGTGAACACGCTGCGGGCGCTGGAAGAGGCGCTGCTCAGCTTCGCCGGCTCGGCCGTGGTCATCAGCCACGACCGCTGGTTCCTCGACCGCGTGGCCAACCATATCCTGGCCTTCGAGGGCGACAGCCAGGTCTACTGGTATCCCGGCAACTACAGCGAGTATGAAGAGGACAAGCGCAAACGGCTGGGAGCGGCGGCCGAGCGGCCGCACCGGATCACGTATCGCAAATTGACGCGAGCGTAGCGCCGGTTTCTTAACCGGCGACGCCTTGGCCGGTCAAAAACCGGCGTCACGTTTGATTCCTGACAGATGAGATAAGGCCCGGACACTCAAACCTCCGGGCCTTTTTTGTTAGCGAGTCCGCCTTCGCCGTTCCCTCTAGAGCTAAGGCTGCTGCGGGTCTGGACTCGGCGCGGGGACGGTGGGGGTTGCATAATCCGTCGGCGTGGCGTCAGGCGAAAGAGTCGCCGTCGGCGTCGATAGCAGATCGATCACGACCGGCGCATAGGCCTTGCTCACCGGCGTCGGGGTGTCCGCGCCCGGCGGGACGGTCGGCGGCGGGGGAACTGTGCTGGTTGGCACTGACATTTCTCGGGCCGACGCCCGCTCAGAACTGGCAACAGAATTGAAACCTCCACCCCAAAACCATAGCGCGCCGCATATAGCCAAGCCAAACAGAACTGCTGCTGAAATAATACTTGCTTTCACTTTGGCTTCCTCCCACCCTGACCAACGGCAAGGTCATTAGTCAAGCGAGTGACTGACGGCAAGCACGCCTGACGGAACGATAAATGACCACCCTCCATCTACAGATTACCCCCCCCCCCGCAACAATTGTCAATACGGAATTATCTACAAGCGATGATCGAACCCGGCTGCGGCTGGATTCTGNATTCCCGCAAAAGTCTCTATAATATCGCCGTGTGCTCATAGTAAGGTGAATTTTTTGGTGAGTGCAACGNACCTGTTGGAACCATATTTATGCTCAACGACCTCCAGACCTTTTTCGAAGNCCTTCTNCAACGCCTGCTGACTGTCGATTTTCTGCTNCAGGCCGGCATATTNGCCGTCATCTTNCTNNTCGCCCTGGCNACGCGCAACCTGCTGCGNCGNCAGGTGGACAAGGTNGTGGCCCGGCTGAGAGGCTTGGGCATCGTCGCCAGCCAGTTCCCCTGGACGGTCGACCTGCTGGTGTCCTTCGGCGCGGCCGTGCTGCCCTTCGTCGTCTGGCTGCTGGGGANGATCGCCATTGGCGCGCTCCAGGCCAACGAACGGCCNGCCGACGTNCTGCANTGGGNCATCCCCCTGTTCGGCCTGTGGGCGCTNTACCGCTTNGTCGNCACGATGATGGANCTGAACTTCGCGCCGGAAAGGGCACGGGTGTGGCACCGGCAGATCTGGCGGCCGTTCATCTTCCTCCTGATCATCCTCCAGGCCACCAGCCTGCTCGATAACTTGCTC
>JAACJX010000669.1 GCA_014237545.1 Ardenticatenia bacterium
AGGTTTCCAGTGATGCCTTTCCCGGTTGCCTGCCCCCTACCGTTCATTCGTATTTTGGAACCGGCATGGTCCGTAGGCCTTTACCGGCGGTTGGGCGACATGAATAGTCGGCCGCAACGATAAGCGCGTATTTACGTATAGGTAATCCGATATGACCAGACAAGAACAACCCGATGGAGTGTCCCGGCGCAACTTTTTGCGCTTTGCGGGGCTTACGGCCGTCGCGGCAGCCGCCACTGGCGGCGGCGCGGCCTACCTGAAGCAATTCGAGAAAGCGCCGGTGATCAACACCGGCACGGCCGCCCCGCCCGTGTATCCCACTGCGGCCCCGTTCGCCACGTCCGCGCCCATCGTCAGCGACATCATCCCCACCCTCCCGGCCGCCGCCGGCGACGACCTGTTCGCCCAACTGGCCGCGGCGCAGGCGGAGATCGTCCAGCTGCGGGCCAGCAACGACCAGTTGCAGCGCGACCTGGCTTTCTACCAGACGACCGAGGGCGAGACCCGCGCCCAGCGCGACACGCTGACGCTGGAGCTGGACGACGCCCGCAACCGGCTGGGCGTCCTGGGCGGGCTGGTGGCCCTCTACCAGCAGCTCGACGACGCCGACGTGGGCGGCATCCTGGAGAACGGCCTGGGCGCGGTGGGCGAGAAGATCGGCGAGTTGGTGGGCGGCGCGCCGGCGCTGGCCGCGGGCATCGACGCCGGGCAGCTGGCGCTGGGGCAGGTCGAGGCCCACATCCCGCTGCTGGAGAGCGGCCGGTCGTGGCTCGACGCGCAGGGGGCCAAGATGCGCGGCTTCTATGGCGAGATCGAGGCGCGCTTGCAGCGGGCGGTCGACCGCGTGGGCGACTTTCTGGAGATGCTGGGCAACTGGTTCGAGGGGCTGCGCAAGTGGCTGCCCTTCGGCGTGGGCGAGAAGGCGGCCGACGTGATGGTCGCGCTGACCTCGCTGCTGGCCGAGACGCCCAACACGCTCAGCGGCCTCGACGTGAACCTGGCCCAGCCGCTGGACGTGTGGCTGCGGCGCATTGACGGCGAGCCGGCCCTGACGCGCGCGCTGATCAAGCCGGTGCGCGACGAGGTGCTGGTGCGCGCCCGGACGACGGTCGACCAGGCCAACACCGTGGCCGCGACCTATGAGAGCCACCTGGCCGCGCCGGCCCGCGCCGCGCTGGCCAACCGGCAAACGCTGCGGCAGCAGATCGCCGATTACAAGGCGCAGAACCAGGTGTAGTGACGAGTGACGAATGACGAGTGACGAGTTCAGAAGGTTCGGCGATTCGTTACGACCGAATACAAAATAGAAACCGGGTTTTGGCGAACGGGAGTTCGCTCGGAAAAAACCCGGTTTCCTGTGAAAGTAAAACCGAGTTTCTTCTTGGAAACTCGGTTTTTAATTTACATCAGGTTTTTAAGACTCACGCATTCGGATTGTTCTTCCACTCGTCACTCGTCATTCGTCATCTCGTCGGACGACAGGAGTCGTCACTTCGCTTACGGGTAGCTGACCACGTTCGACACCTGGTTGACGAAGTCGAAGACGGGCGCGCCGGTGTCGTTGATGACGTGGTGGATGCCGCCGTCGCCGTTGAGGAAGACCGTCAGCAGGCTGTGGAACTTCACGCCGGGGGTGACGGGCGACTCGAAGGCGCGGTCGGCGAAGATGTCGACGCCCTGGTTGAAGTAGCTGTAGCTGCCCAGCCCCCACGCCTCGTGCGTCTCCACGTCGTCGGCCACCTTGTAGGCGGTGTAGCCGAGGATGCCGTCGTGCTGCCAGGCGGCTTGCGACGGCGGGTCATAGGGCAGCTCGTTCTGGAACATGATCGTCTGGCCGTTCTCGCCGTTCCAGAGGGTGTGGTGCTTCTGGTAGTGCTCCACGAACAGGCCATAGGCGGTNACGTTGTAGCCGTTGACGATGACGCCGGTGTCGGCCGTGTTCACATCCCAGCCGACGCCGTTGCCGTGNTCGGCGCGCCAGGCCCAGATGTGATCAAGGATGACGTTGTTGGCGTTCACTTCCAGGCTNACCGTCGCCTTGCCCACGGCCGGGCCGCCGATGCGGAAGAAGATGTCCGACAGCGTCGTCGGGTTGTTGGGGTCGCTCCAGAAGCCGAGGCGGGCGGCGTTGCCGTTCAGGCTGCGGCGCGTGCCCACCTGGAGCAGCACGCGGGAGTTCTGCGGGCCGGCGTCGAACATCAGCCCGGCCAGCTTCACGCCTTTCACGTCGGCGACGGTCATGATGATATTGCCTTTGCCGGCCGTCAGCGTGGCCAGGCCCAGGCCCATGNCCACCGTGTCGCGCCGCTTGACCATGATCTTGTGGNCNNCGTCNTAGACGCCGGGGGTGAAGAGGACGTGCTCGCCGCGGGCCAGGGCGCGGTTGATGCGGTTGANGGGCATGTCGGGCGNGGCGATGAAGAAGTCGCTNAGGGGGATGGACGTGCCGGGGGGCAGGCCGCCATCCCAGGAGACGCCGGCCGAGTCGAACTGGGCGGCGGGCACGAAGACGTAGTACTGGCCGTCGNCGCCGATGTAGAGGAACGGCTTCTCGCGGGTGATGGGGCTGGCGTCGAGCGTCGTGTACGGCGGCGGGTCATAGGGCGTGGGGCCGAACGAGGNGGGCGGCGCGCCGAGGACGCCGGAGAAGACCTGGTTCCAGACGCCGTTGCTCCAGCCGCCGATCTCGCTGTTGCGGACGAGGAACTGCTGCTGCGAGCCGTTGATGATGTAGCCGGTGCGCGAGTCGGCTATGAAGCCGCCGCTGGCGTATTGCGGCCCGGCGGTGCAGTAGTCCATCAGGGTCAGGTTGGCGCCGGTGATGTTGACGCGGCGCATGGGCGCGGCCTGGGAGACGGCCCAGAAGTTGCCCGAGCCACGGCAGCCGTCGAGGCCGGCGCTCTGGACGTTGATCGTCAGGTTCGACAGGGCGCGCCAGAAGTTGACCAGGGCGATGCAATTGCCGCCGCCGGGATCCAGGCAGCGGTTGTAGACGTCGACGTGGCCGTTGATGACCACGTCGGTGGGCAGCGCGCCCAGACCGGCGACCTCGGTGTAGTAGCCGACCTTGAGGAGGAGCGGCTCGGCCGGGCTGCCATAGACGCCGGGCTTGAACAGCAGGGCGTAGCGGTTGGGGCCCATTTCGTCGTCTACCTGTTGGGCATAGACGGCGTCGGCCGCGGCCTGGATCTCGGCCGTGGTCATGGTGGGGTCGAAGATGAGCACGTTGGGGCCGAAGGCGGGCGTCGACGACGACACGTCGGGGGCAGCCAGCGCGCCGGACACGAGGGTCAGGGCGATCATGAGCGCTGCCAGTAACAGGATTCCAATTGACCTAACGCGGTACATGGTGATTCTCCTTGAATCGTGGGATAGGGGTATTTCAAACGGCCGGTCGCGAGGCGGTTGGCCGGCCGCGCGGTGGCCACAGGGCACTGGATTGGTAACGATTCAGGCTTGCCGGAACGGGCCGGGCCCGGGCGCGGGCAGCGGTGGGGTGGCGGGCACAGAGGCGCGGTTCCACACACAATCTAGCATATCCCGCGGCGGTTCACAAGAGGGTTTTTGGTACTGGATGGGGGGGCGGTGGACGGTGGTCGGTGGTTACGCAACCGCGGCGGCGGGGCCGAGGGTGAGTTCGCGGAAGACCTCGTCGAGCCGGCCATCGGGGTGGCGGGCGCGGAGCGAGGCAGGCGTCTC
>JAACJX010000553.1 GCA_014237545.1 Ardenticatenia bacterium
ATGACACCGCGCGGCGCGTCGGTGGTCAGCTCGGCGAACTGGTTTTCCGAGGCTCTTTCGGTCAGGCCTGGCCCCTTGGTCGCCTGCAGCCAGTAGACGCGGTAGACGAGCAGGCTCAGGACAAGTATCACGACGCTGCGCATGAAGAGCAGGCGGCCGCCGACGCCGGGGATCTGCTGGATCTCCGGGTCTCGCTCCTCTGGTGGCTTCCATCCGATGCTCGACATCTCGGGTTATTATGCCCCATCCGGGTGTGAATTCACGGATTTTCCGCCAATTCTTAACCTGCTAAAGAGGTTTAATAGATAAAATCAGAACTCCACCCGTCGCGGGCGGAACGTGCGCAGAAATGAATCGGTGATCAAGTAGATAGGCAGGATGAGAACGGCGTGGAAGCCGATAAGCGGCAGCGTCTCGGCCAGCCCAGCTAGGCCGATTCCGTAGCCGAAGACCCTAAGCCCAACGGCGTAGACGGCTAAATAGATGATCGTTCCCAGCGCGGCCATGAACATTGCCACCAGCAAGCGGCGCGGCGGCAGCGCGCGCTGCAAGAGCAGCGGCAAGCCAACCCCGGCCATGAAGGCCAGCGCCGATAGACCCAGAGGCGCGAGCGAGAACAGGTCGGCAAACAATCCGGCGATAAAGGCCCAGATCAATCCTTCCTCCAGCCCGCGGACGATCCCCCAGGCCAGAGCGACGAGAAACAGAAGTTGCGGCGANAGGCCCAGAACGGGAAGCCGGCTCAATACGGACGAATGCAGGATNGCNAGCGCGGCCATCAGCGGGATAGCGACGTAGATGTATTTTGGCACGGCTACGGTTCCTCGCTGAAAATCTCGGTGTTGATTGTNTTGAACTCGGTCACCACAAANACTATCTCGACGGAGGAGAAATCGACCGCNGGCTGGACGACGGCGCGCTGGAACAGCTCGGCCTCGTTCCGCTCGACGTCGATCACTCGCCCAATGACCAGGTTCTCCGGGAATTTGCCGCCCAGACCCGACGTCGTCACCAGTTCGCCGACCTGCACGTCGTACTGCAGATCAATCCAGTCGATCGTCGGTAGCGCGCCGCGTCCCGCGCCGCGCAACATGCCGGTGGCGCGGGTGGAGCCCAGTCGAACAGGGATGGCGCTGGCTGTTTCGGTCAACAACGCTACCTGGGCGGCGTTGTTGGTGACGCGGTAAACCTGGCCGACCAGACCGCGGGCCGCCTCGACGGGCATCCCAACGCGCACGCCGTCATCGAAGCCGGCGTTGATGAGGATGCTCTGCAAAGCCGGGTTGGTGTCCTGACCGATGACGTCGGCCGTGATGCGGCGATATTCGGGGGTGTCGGCGGCGCGGTTGAATAACTCGCGCAGGATCTGTGCTTCGCCGGCCGCTTCGAGTAGTTGCTCGTTTTCCTTGCGGAGCGCGTCGTTTTCGGCTTGCAGGCGAGCGATTTCTTCCANTGCCGTATTCAGGTTGCGCGGCCCGGCCACGACGTCGGATACGGCCTCAGTTCGGGCCGATGTCCAGCTGCTGATGTAGGTCAGTGGATCGCGCACGAACCCCAGCACGCCGCCCAGCGCGCCGGTCGAGTCGAGCACGGTCAGGAGNACGGCCGACCCGACGAGGATCGCCAGCGTGATCCAACGGATGCGTTGTTGTGTTCGCCCCAGATTCATAGGCGATCAGTGGGCCCCGACCGCGCGGGCCGAGGAACAAAAGACTCTAATGGCGCGTGCTGCCTCGATGGAGGCCGACGAGGACGCGCTCGTAGTTGTCCAGATCCTCCAGCACGCGGCCCGCGCCGCGCGCGACGCAGGTCATGGCATCTTCGGCCACCCAGACGCGCATCTTGACCGAGTCTTCCAAGCGGTCGGCCAGCCCCTGGATCATCGCGCCGCCACCGGCAAGGCAAACCCCGGTCTCGATCAGGTCGGAGACCAGTTCGGGCGGCGTCTCGTCGAGCGCGTCCAGAACTGTNTCCACGATGATATTGATCGANGGCGACATGGCTTCGCGCAGTTCGATGCTGCTNACCTCGACTACCTGCGGCAGGCCGGTGATGAGGTTGCGGCCGCGGATGGTCATCGTTTTCTCTTCGGGCAGGGGGAAGGCCGAACCAATGGCCATCTTGGCTCGCTCGGCCATGCGCTCNCCGATGAGCAGGTTGTACTTGTTGCGGATATAGCCGATGATGTCCTCGTCCATCTCGTCGCCGGCCACGCGGATGGAGCGGCTGACGACGATGCCACCCATGGCGAACACGGCGACTTCGGTCGTGCCGCCGCCGATATCGACCACCATGCTGCCGCGGGATTCGATGATGGGCAGACCGGCACCGATCGCCGCCGCCATCGGCTCCTCGATCAGATAGGCCTCGCGCGCGCCGGCCGAGATGGTGGCGTCATAAACGGCGCGTTTCTCGACCTCGGTGACGCCGCTGGGCACGCCAACCACGACGCGCGGCCGCGGGAAAGGCACCANCATTTGCTCGTGGGCCTNGTCGATGAAGTATTTGAGCATCGCCTCGGTGATCTCAAACTCGGAGATAACGCCGTCGCGCAGGGGGCGAATGGCGACGATGTCGCCCGGGGTGCGGCCGACCATCTCGCGCGCCTCGGCGCCAATGGCCAGCGGCCGGCGGGTGCGCTTGTTGATCGCCACCCATGACGGCTCGTTGATGACGATGCCCTTGTCGCGTATGGCGACCAGGGTGTTGGCTGTCCCCAGGTCGATGCCGATATCCAGAGAGAAAAATCCCAGCAGCCAGTCGAGTGGTCTGAACAAGGTGTCTTAGTTATCCTTTCAAATGATTGGTGACAGGTCGTTCGTCGCCGCGAGAGAAGTCGCCTCTCTGGTCATCGCCAGGGAACAGACACGGTCTGCCGCGCTTTCAGGCGAATTGCCTATCATATTAACCTTAGCATTATAGCATAGGTCTAATGACGGTCACATAGGTGCCGTTTGCGCTCATATTTGATTTAACGAGCCTGAAATTTGTTGGGTCGCAGCCGCCTGCTCTCAATGACCGTTAGCTCGCGGCCGGATGAGTCGAAATCCTTCGCGCCGCCATGATCCCCAGCCACGTGCCGAACACGTTCAGGATCACGTCGTCGATATCCGCCACCCGGTAGCGGCACGGAGCTGCGCCCCATAGCGCGGTGAACTGCGTCGCCTCGATAAGCAGAGAGATGGCCAAGCCAAGCAGTAACGCTCCTCTAGCGGGCAGCCGCAGCAGCGTGCGAGCGTACAACCCCAACGGCACGAAGACCAGCACGTTTAGCACGATCTGCAACGCGTCCCAAAAGCTTCCGTAGAATAAATTGTGAACGAATCCGAACGGGATGAGGTGAACCGGCCTGTTGCGCGACACGCAGTAGGCGGCAAAATCGTCGGGGATTGGCAACAGCGTGATCAGCGCCAGTAGGAGCAGGCTGAGGACAAAGAGGTAGACGGATATGGCCCCCGACCAGCGCAGCGCGCCGGCTCGCCG
>JAACJX010000084.1 GCA_014237545.1 Ardenticatenia bacterium
CGTCCTCGGCGGCATCTACAACGCCAACCCGGAGACGCAGAGCATCCTGGTCACCGCGCCGATCATGCGCCAGATGGAGCAAGCGCACCGCAGCCTCTTCCTGGCCTCGCTGGCCGCCATGCGCGCCCGCCGCAAGGGGGCCGCCGGCAACGGCAACGTCCCGCCCCACCGGTTCATCAATTTCCAGAACGGGGCCGAGGAACTCATCCACGCGCTGGTGGGCCAACTGCGGGCCGACCTGCGCCTCAACGCCCCGGTCACCCGCGTCGTCCACGACGGCGAGAGCTGGCTCGTTGAGACCAACGGCGAGCGGCTGGCGGCCGACGCCGTTATCCTGGCCGTGCCGGCCAATGTCGCCGCGATCCTCGTCGAGGACGCGGCCCCGGACGCGGCGGCGCTTCTGCGCCAGATCCGCCACAACGCCATCGGCACGGTATCGCTGGCCTATCGCGCGGCCGACATGCAACTGGCCGCGCCGGTCAAAGGGTTGATGATCCCCCGCCGCGAAAACCGCCGCGTCGACGCCGTCGTCTACACCTCGGCCAAGCTGCCGGCCCGCGCGCCGGATGGCTACGCCCTGCTGCGCGTCTTCTTTGGCGGCGGCGATCCGGAGACGATCGTCATGGCCGAGGCCAGACTGCTGGCCGTGGTGCGCGACGAATTGCGCGATCTGCTGGGGCTGGAAGCGACGCCTGTCGACTTCCGCGGCGCCCGCTGGCCCGACAGCTACGCCCAGCCGGACGTGGGCCACCTGGAGCGCGTCGCTGCCATCGAGGCCTTGCTGCCGACGGGGTTGTTTGTGGCTGGGGGATCATACCGCGGCCTGGCCGTGCCCGACTGCGTGAAGCAAGGCCGTCACGCCGGCGCGCAAGCGCTCGCTCATCATCAAAGTCTCTTCGTTCACAGTTAGCGACTTTTGGGGAATCAAAAAAGGGGTTACGGATGAAGACGCATAAACGGAATAATTACTATACATCAACACAACGCATTCGTGTCATCTATGCCAATCCGCAACCAATTGTTGATCCCTCAATTTCGCCTGACTACGAACAATACCCAATCATAAATGGGAATTCATCATCAGGAGTAAATTGAAATGGTACGGATATTGAATCTGATTCGCCTGGCTCTGTTCCCCCTCAGCTATGGCCTGGTCGGTGCGCTGATGGGCAGCACCCTCAACCGCGTGATGATTGCCGACATCGGCTACAGCGCCCTCTGGGTTGGCCTCTTCTTTGCCCTGCCCGACCTTGTCGCGCCGGTGCGCGTCTGGCTGGGTTATCGCTCCGATGGCTATCCCATCGCCGGGCGGCGGCGCGAGCCGTACATTGTTCTCGGTGCGCTGGTCGTCGGCGCGGGCGTGGTCCTGGTCACCTGGCTGGCCACACGGGCCGAGGTGAGCAGCGCCACCTTGCTTACGGCCATCGCCTTCATGTTCGTCGTCTATGGCACCGGCCGCAATCTGGCCCACAACTCGTGGCAGGCGCTGCTCTCCGATAAGTTCGAGGGGCAGGCCCGCTCGCGGGCCATCACCGCCTTCGAGGTGGTGACTGTGTTTGGCCTCATCATGGGGGCGGGCATCGTCGGCCAATTACTGGGCGACTACAGCGCGGCACTACTCCTGTCGGTGGCGGTGGCTCTGGCCGTCATTGGGTTCGTCCTGGCCCTGGTTGCCGTGTTGGGGCAGGAGCCACGCACGCCCAAGACGCAAATCTCCGCCACGCATGCCAGAGAGAAATCTTTCCGGCAGACATTGCGCGAGATCGTGCTGGCCGACCCGCAGGTGCGCCTCTTTTTCGTCCTGGTCATCTTCGCCTTCGTCGGCACGCTGGCGCAGGACGTCTTCCTGGAGCCTTATGGCGGCTTGGTACTGGGCATGGATGTCGGCCAGACCACCCAACTTACCGTGTTCTGGGGGCTGGGGCTCATGGTCTCGATGTTGCTATCGGGCTGGCTGTTGATCCGGCGGTTGGGGCACATGACCGTGCTGCGCGCTGGTATGGTGCTTTCCATCCTCGTCTTCGCGGGCATCATCCTCGCCGGCCGCAGCGGTAATGTCGGCCTGTTCCGCGCCCTGGTGCTGGTGNTGGGCCTGGCGACGGGCATGGCCGGCGCGGGCATGCTGACTATCGTCATCAACTTCACGTCGNTNNTGCGNGCNGGNNTGCTNCTGGGCGTNTGGGGNGTGGCCAACCAGCTTGGCCGCGCCATCGGCAGCCTCATGGGCGGCAGCGTCGTGGCCGCCGTCGAGGGNCTGACCGGCAGCAGTTTTACCGCCTATGCCACCGTCTTCGCCCTGGAGATCGGCATGCTGCTCGTGGCTCTCTTCCTGTCCTTCCGCCTCGACGTGGCCGCATCGCGGGCNAANGCNGAGGAAGCGGTNGTGGCTGCCGCCTAGCTGTCTAAACCTCAATCTCCGAAACGCTGGTCTTGCCGGATGCTGCTCTCGCGGTGTNCGGCAAGACGGCTTTAGGTGACCCTGTCGCTCCTTGAGGGCCGCTTGATCAGAAGACCTCTCTCCATTATAATATTTATAAGGTTTATAAACCTTGTAAACTCTTGGCGGTGAGGAACAAGATGGAAGAAAGGCAGATCGGCGCGACTGAATTGAGACAAAAGCTGACGGACGTCATCCAGGCGGTGAAGGAAGAGAAGGTTGCCTACGTCGTGGAGACATTCGGGCGGCCGCAGGTGGTCATCGTAAATGTGAATGAGTACCAGAGCCTGCAAGCCTATCAGGCACAGCGCAAACAGTTCTTTGACGATCTGGCAGCGACTGCCGAAGCAAACGCCCCACTCAATGCTAAACTGACCGAAGAGCAATTGCTGGCGATCATCGACGAAGCGCGCAATGAAGTTTTCAACGAGAGAAACGATTAATCCGAAATGCTGCGCGTCGTCATTGATACCAGCACGCTTGTGAGCTTCGTCCTGACCGCAGGCGACATCACCCGGCAGATAATTTCCGCCTGGCAATCCGATGAGATCATCCTTTTAACCACTTCCGCGACAAGGAACGAACTGCGGCGCGTTCTGGATAGACCACGGATCCAGACTCGCTCCCAATCAACCCTTAGCTGGTTTGCGGATGCAGTGGATCGCTTTTCTATCCATGTGCCCGGGGAATTAAGCTTGCCCGGTGTAACCCGTGATCCGAAAGATGATATGTTCCTCGCGTGTGCTGTCGAAGGTCAGGCCGATTACCTTGTCAGCAGCGACCGCGACCTGCTTGTTCTGCGTGAGTATGCGGGCATTTGCATCCTGAACCCGGGTGAGTTTTTAATCGCCTTGCAACTGGCGCGCTTGTCATCCTCAGAGATGAGAACTGCTTATTCTGGTGACGCATTATTGCAAATATGGTCCTCGCTCTGTATGCACTCATCGCTCAAAAAACAGGTCGCCGACGCATTAGGCTGGATAGCATAATTTCGACGGCCGCGTAACGTACGTGGCGCTCGCGTAGATCGATCTGCCCTTGCCCCCACCAGTGAATCTCTATACAATGCTCAACTAGCACATCTGTTTTATTCCCGGCCATGTCAACCTTGCCCGCCCTCCTCGACCACCTCCGCACCCACCGCGACTTCGTCGCCAACGTCGTCGCCTGGGAGCGGATTCCTGCCCGCCCGGCCCGCTACGCGCCGATGCCCGATTCGGTCGACCCGCGGCTGGCGGCCGCCCTGCGCGCGCGGGGCATCGAGCAGCTCTACAGCCACCAGGCGGCGGCCGTGTCGGCCGTGGGGCGCGGCGAGAACGTGGTCGTGGCCACGGCCACGGCCAGCGGCAAGTCGCTGGCCTACACGCTGCCCGTCCTGTCGCGGCTGGCGGCCGACCCGGCGGCCCGCGCCCTCTANCTCTTCCCGACCAAGGCGCTGGCCCACGACCAGGAAGCGGANACGGCNGCCATCGTCAANGCCGCCCGNCTGCCCGTNCCGGTCCACACCTACGACGGCGACACGCCGCGCGGCAAGCGGTCGAGNATCCGCCAGAGCGGCGGCGTGCTCATCACCAANCCCGACATGCTCCACGCCGGCATCCTGCCCTTCCATCCCAACTGGCGCTCNCTCTTCGGCCGGCTGGAGTTNGTGGTCGTCGACGAGATCCACACCTACCGCGGCGTCTTCGGCAGCCACGTGGCCAACGTCCTGCGCCGCCTGCAGCGGTTGTGCCGCTTCTATGGTAGCGATCCGCAGTTTATCTGCGCCTCGGCCACCATCGCCAACCCCAAAGAACACGCTGAACGTTTAATCGAACGGCCGTTCACCCTGATTGATGAGTCGCAGAACGGCGCGCCGCAGGGCCGCAAGGATTTCATCCTCTACAACCCGCCGATCATCGACGAAGAGTTGGGCTTGCGGGCCAGCACAGTGCTGGCAGCCAAGGACGCGGCCGTCACCTTTCTCACGCAGGATACCCAGACCATCGTCTTCGCCCGCGCCCGGCAGACAGTGGAGCTGCTGCTCGGCTATCTGCGCGACGAGCTGGCGTTCCTGGGTCGCGGCGACACCTCCATCGCCGGCTACCGCGGCGGCTACCTGCCGCTGGAGCGGCGGNCCATCGAGGCCGGGCTGCGCGACGGCGCGGTGCGCGGCGTCGTGGCGACCAACGCGTTGGAGNTGGGCATCGACATCGGCGCGCTCGACGCGGCCGTGCTGACCGGCTACCCCGGCACCGTCGCCAGCACGTGGCAGCAGGTCGGCCGGGCNGGACGTCGCGCCGACCGTTCGGCAGCCNTTCTCGTGGCCGGCAACAGCGCCCTCGATCAGTACCTGTGCCTGCATCCGCGCTACCTGTTCGGCCGCTCGCCGGAACACGCGCTGACCAACCCCGACAACCTGCCCATCCTGACCCGCCACCTGTTGTGCGCCGCGTTCGAATTGCCCTTTGCCGACGATGAGGCCTTTGGCGGCTTCGACCCGGTGAAACCGGTGCTGGACGACCTGGCGCGAGCCGGCGACCTGCACGCCACGCGCAANCAGTACCACTACGTNGGCGACGGCGCGCCGTCCACCGGCGTGTCGCTGCGCACCGGCGGCGACGATACGGTGGTGATCCAGGATNCCAGCGGCGACCAGCCAAACGTCATCGGCCAGATCGATCTGGCCGGGGCGGCGCAGATGGTCCACGAGGGGGCGATCTACATGCACCAGGCGCAGATGTACCTGGTCGACCGCCTCGATTGGGACGGCCGCCTGGCCGACGTGCACCCGGTGGACGTGGACTACTACACCCGCGCCAGCGTCGGCAGCAGCATCCGGCGGCTGGAGGCGGTCGACGAGCGCGAGCG
>JAACJX010000262.1 GCA_014237545.1 Ardenticatenia bacterium
TCAACATCTTCAACAAGGACGACAGCGACCACATCAAGCACTACACCAAATCGCGGGCCAAAAACCCGGCCAAGATGGAGGCNGCGCCNTGGATGCCCGCGCCGAGCACNGGTTGCCCCATCCTGGANGGAGCCGCGGCCGTCATCGANTGNCGCGTGGTTCAGNTGATCGACGTCGGNGGCGACCACGACTTGCTCGTCGGTGAGGTCGTCAACGCCGTTATCCTNAAGCCGGGCGACGAACACACCTCGCTAACCCTGCCCCACATGGGCTGGAACTACGCCGGATAAATCAAAAGAGGGCCGCAATCGAAGCGACCCTCTTTTTATGTATCTATTCAGCAATCTCCCACGTCAGGGGGCGACCGGCGTGGCCGTCGGCAACAAGTAGTAACCCTTCGGCACCTCTTGCTGGTAGGGGGCTGCCGCCGGCGGCGTGTCGGGGGTGAAGATGATCTCGGTGAAACCCAACCCTGCCAGGAAATTGTTCATGTAGGTTTGCGCGTTCACGTTCGCCCGATCGAGAATGTCGCTGCTCTGGGCCGCCTCGCGAATCGCTTGCTCGGCTGCCTGGCGCACCTGGGTTTCCAGCGCCGGGTCGGCCCGGGTCAGCAGGCCGGTGTCGCGGTCGGCCACAAAGGAGCGCTCGTTATCGAGCACCGGGATATCGGTGAAGATCTCTGCCGGGGGCAAATGGACCATGACCGTGTCCGGGTCAACGACAACCAGATCGGCCGCCTGCATCCTGGCGAAATCGACCCCGGCATACACCTTGCCGTAGGCGATGAAGATCATCGACTCGCCGAGCAGCATCCCCAAGAAGCCGTCTTGCTCCGAATCGGCCGTGACGACCTTCTCCATCTCATAGGANGCCGTCTCGAGGCGCGACAGGTCNTTGATCTGCTTCACCACCGTGGCCGGATTAGGCAGTATAACCGGCGTAGCGGGTACGAACAGCGAGCGCACGCGGTCGCCAATCGGCTCGATCGCCGAAGTCGCCCCCTCATTCACGGTATTGACCAGCCNGGCNACNGAAAANACCAGAAAAGCNATNGCCACGAAAAACAGGACNAGAAGACCCAACAGGATCGTCCTGGCCTTGGAGCGGGGCTGATTTTCAACCATTTCTTCTTTNGACATCATTTCATCAATCCAGAATCATCAATAAATGCAATAATAATCCAGTCCAAACAACTTCACTATACCCAAACAGTATATGCGTTACCTTAGTGCAATACGCAATTTACCTTAAATTCATCTCAAATCGCGCCACTCTCCCTAGAGGAGGAAGCCGCAGATACCACAGATTACGCAGATTTGTGAGTGGCCTGTTCGCAATTTGCGCCGCCTTGTAGGTGATTATCTATAAGAGAACCCTCATTTGCACCAGCGCTCCGATGGCGGACAATTGCATTCATGTTTGTGGGCACGTGCATCATCACCCTTGAACTGGAGGGCGTGCGCTCGTTGAAGGAAAAGCGGAGCATCGTCAAGTCGATCGTCGCCCGGCTGCAGCGGGAATTTAACCTGTCTGTGGCCGAGGTAGATGGGCAGGACGCCTGGGGTACGGCCGTTATTGGCCTGGCGATCGTCGGCAATGACAAGGCGTATTTGCACCGCACGCTGGAGAAATCCGTCGCCTGGGTCGAGACCAATCGCCCCGACGCGCCCATCGCGGCGTACAGCATCGAGTTCCTGTAGACCATGTACTTAACGTTCCTCCTTTCGCGCCTCCTCTTTATGCTGCTCTTACCACTGGCTCAGCAAGACGGGCTAACGCTTGGAGCGCAGGCCGGGTTCGACGGCTATTATGAGGCGCCGCTGGCCACACCCGTCATCGTAACCGCGCGCAACGACGGCCCGTCGTTCGAGGGGGAGATTCGCGTCCTATCCGGCTCGGCCAACACCGGGGCTCCCGTTTACACCGCCCCGCTCTCCTTGCCCACCGGCGCGGACAAGCGCGTGCCTCTGGTCGTCTACCTGACGCCGTTTAGCGGCGCTCTTACCGTACAACTGATCAGTGAAGGGCAGGTCGTCGCCGAGGTGAATAGCAATCGGATGAGCAGCGTCGGCCGCGACGACCTGCTGTATGGCATTGTCACGCCCGCGGCGGGCGGCCTGGCCTTTCTGGAAACGATACCGGGCAGCCNCAGCGATGCCACCGCGGCGTTCCTCACTCTCGAAGACCTGCCCGAGGTATCGAGCGCGTGGGACGCCCTGGATGTGCTCGTGCTCGACGATACCGACACCAGCCGTCTGACGGCCGGACAGGTTGACGCCATGCGAGCGTGGATCGAGAGCGGTGGGCAACTCGTCGTCACCGGCGGGCCGGGAGGCCCCAAGACGGCCGCCGGCGTGGCCGAACTATTGCCGGCAACGGTCGAGGCCGTGGAGTCCCTGGCGGCGCTTGATGCCCTGAGCGAGTTCACCGGCATTCCTCTTGTTTCCGAAGGNCCGTTCGTCATCACATCCAGCAGCCTCAACGAGGGAGAGGCCCTGATCGCGCAGGACGGCCTGCNCATCCTCTCTCGGCGCGACATCGGCCGGGGCAGCNTCTTTTTTCTAGCGCTGGACCCCAACGCGGCCCCGCTGGCCGGCTGGGCCGGAAGNGAGGAATTGTGGGCGACAATAGCGACGAATGCGCCAGAGCTACCGCCGTGGGGCTGGGGCGTGCAGGAACCTTACGCCGCGTCTCAGGCCGTCTCCTACNTTCCAGGCCTGAGCCTGCCGTCGGCNTGGCAGCTCATTCTCTTTCTGCTGGCCTACATTCTCATCATCGGGCCGCTTANTTTTATCGTCCTGCGCCGGATCAACCGCCGCGAACTGGCCTGGATCACNATNCCAGCNCTNGTNATCCTNTTCAGCGCCATCACCTTTTTCACCGGCTTTCGGGCGCGCGGCAANNACNCGACGCTGAACGTNATGTCGGTCGCCTTTGGNTCGGCNGAGGCCGANCGGCTGCGCACGCAATCGCTCATCGGNCTGTTTTCTCCACGGCGCGCCACATACGATCTCACGTTACCCTATGATTCAAGCGCATTTCCCATCCAACAGGGGTTCGGCACGCTCATCGGCGGGGGCAATTTCGACGCGATTGAAAGGGCGAGCGAGGTCGTGGCGCGGGGGATACGCACGGACACCAGCGAGGTAGCGACCTTCGTCGCCAATGCCCACCTGCCCCGGCCGCCCATCGACGCCACGGCGACGCTCTCCGCTTCGGGCGATCAGGTCGAAGTCACCGTGCGCAACGGCGCGGCCGAGACGCTGGAAGACGCGGTCATTGTCTTCGGCCAGGAGCAAACATCGCTGGGCGATNTNGCGCCCGGCGAGGAGAAATCTCTATCGGTCCCCCTTCGCGCCGCCATTTCGTCATCGCCGACGCCCGACCCGATGTTCCCGGGGGGCTATATCAACCCCAACCCGCTCATCACCGATCCGAGCCTCATCCTGGGCACGTATGATTATTTCAGCGATCCGGTCGCCTACCCGCGCTGGCAACTTATCCAGTCTCACTACTGGGGGGAGAGCTTCGATCCCGGCGCTCTGCCCGACCCCAGAGAAGCGGTCACGCTGGGCGGCTGGCTGGCGGGCAGCGCGCAGGAGGCCACGCCGTCGGCCGAGAACACGGCCCGCATGGGCACGACTCTTTTGCTGCTTGAGATTCCGGTAAGGTAAACAGACCATGGCGGCGATCATCGAACTGCGCGACCTGACGAAACGATACGGCGACCTGACGGCCGTCGATTCGCTNGACCTGAGCATCGAGGAAGGGGCGGTCTTCGGCTTCATCGGCCCAAACGGGGCCGGCAAAACCACGACCATGCGCNTCATGACGACGCTGCTGCGGCCGACTTCGGGCGAGGCGCGAATCGCCGGCCACTCGGTGGCGGANGATCCCCAGGCCGTGCGCCGGGTNATCGGTTACATGCCCGACTTTTTCGGCGTCTACGAGGACATGAANGTCTGGGAGTACCTGGATTTCTTCGCCGCCTGCTACGACGTCCCCCCCTCGCTCCGGCCGGGAATGATCGACGACTTGCTGGCGCTGGTCGACCTGGGGCCGAAGCGCGACGCCTACGTCGAGTCGCTCAGCCGCGGCATGAAGCAGCGGCTCTGCCTGGCCCGCACGCTGACCCACGACCCGCAGGTGCTCATCCTCGACGAGCCGGCCAGCGGCCTCGACCCGCGGGCGCGCATCGAAATGCGCGAGCTGCTNCGCGAGTTGCAGAAAATGGGTAAGACGATCTTCTTCTCGTCCCACATCCTGGCCGAGGTTGCCGATATCTGCACCAGCATCGGCATCATCGAGAACGGCCGTCTGGTGGCCACCGGCAACGTCGACGAGATGATGGCCCGGCTGCGCGGGCATCGGCTAATTGCCATGCGCTTTGTGCCCGGCCTGGTCGCCGACCCCGCCTCGGCGGCGCTGTGGGCGCAAGCGCAACCGGGCGTGCTTGCCGTGGCCATCGAGGAGGGCAACCCATTGCCGGCGGGCTTGCGGATCGACTTCGGCGGCGACGACCAGGCGCTAAGCGAGTTGTTGGCCGGGGCCATCGGGCGCGGCCTGCCGGTCCTCAGCTTCACCGAGGAACGCGGCGATCTGGAAGATGTGTTCCTGCAGGTCACGCAGGGAGCGGCCGATTAAGGCCACCACCGGCTATGCGGCAAGCGGGTATAATGTGAATCCATGACGGCTAAAGTAACGACCCCAGCCACCGCCAACAGGCGCTGGAGCGGCCTTTTCAGTAATCCGGTGANGGTGAAGGAACTNCGCAGCCGGATGCGCGGCCGTCGCGCGTTCGCGGTTCTAACGCTCTATCTCATCGTCCTCAGCGCGGCGATCGTCTTCGTCTACCTGATGTACCTCTCCACTGCCAACGTGCCCAGCAGCACAATGGCCCGCACAACGGGCAAGGGGCTGTTCGCCGCCGTGCTGGGCGTGCAGGTCTTGCTGGTCACCTTCATCGGCCCGGCTTTCACCGCGGGAGCGATTAGCGGCGAGCGCGAGCGGCAGACTTACGACTTGCTGCGCACGACGCTGCTCTCGGCCGACGCCTTCGTGCTGGGCAAGCTCCTCTCGGCGCTCAGCTACATCTTTCTGCTGGTGATTATTTCCATCCCTTTGCAGAGTCTGGCTTTTCTGCTGGGCGGCTTGTCGCCGGTGGAGCTGGGCCTGTCGCAGGTTCTGGTGCTGGTCACGGCGGTGCCCTATGCGCTGTACGGGCTGTGGTGCTCGGCGGCCATGCGTTCCACACTGACCGCCACCGTGGCCACGTTTGCCGGCACGCTCTTCCTGACGTTCGGTATCCCCCTGCTGGCGTTCGTCGCCGTCATTCTGCTGAGCTTCACCGGCTGGTCGATGGGCACGCCCAATCCCACGCTGGAGATGATCTTTATCTACATTGGCCTCTCGCTGGCCGCCACCAACCTGCCGGCGACCCTTGTGCTCAGCGAGACCTTTCTGCTCAACCAGGACACGCTTCTGGGCTACACCCACTTCGTCGGCTCGCAGTCGATGTGGATCTTTTCACCCTGGTGGGTGTTCCTCATTCTCCACATCCTGGCGGCCGTCGTCCTGTACGTCGCCACCGTCCGTCGCGTGCGCCGGGTCAGTGACGTATGACCGTCGACGAGTATGGTNCCCTTCTGGCGATCCTGCGCGAGTGGGACGGCCGCCGGCGACTGCAAGAGTTGCTGCGCTACCTGCCGCTGGGTCTGGCCATTGGATTGTGCTTTGGGCTGGCCGCGGCGCTGCTCAGCCGCGCCCGTCCGCTGCTGACTCGCGAAGAGCTGGCCCTTCTGGCCCTGGCGGCGGCGCTGATCGCCGCCGCGATGACCGGCTTCGTGCTGATGGCGCGGCGGCGATCGCCCGGCGAGCAGGCGCGCTTCGCCGACCGGCAATTCCGCCTGCGCGAGCGGATGACGACCGCCGTCGAAATTCAGGCCGGGGAGCTTCCAGTGGATGAGCTGATGGCCGCCCGACAGTTGGGCGACGCACTACGAGCGGCCTCGCAAGTGGACGCGAAGCGCCAATTACCCTTGCGTTCGCGCGCGACAGACTGGCTGCCCCCGCTGCTGGCGGGCGCGTTGCTGGCGCTCGCCTTGTGGCTGCCTAATCCGCAGGAGGCGGTGCTGATTGAACAGCGTGCGGTGGCCGCAGTCGTCGAGGCGCAATCGCAGGCGCTCGCCGAATTGATCGAGGAAATCCAGGCCGGCGACACGCTGACCCCCGAGCAACAGGACGCCCTGACGCGACCTCTGGAGGAGGCGCTGGCCGTCCTTCAGGAGCCGAACCTTAGCCGCGAGGAAGCCGTCGCNGCGCTCTCGGCCGCCGAAGCGGAATTGCGCTCGCTGAGCGAAGAGTTAGACCCAACGTCCCTGAATGAGGCNCTGGCCGAGGCCGCCNGCGAACTGGACGCTCAGAGCGAATTGGCCGAAGCGCTGCGCTCCGGNCNNCNGGGGCAGTCCGCGGCCGCGGTCGACGCGCTGGCCGAATCGCTGGGCCAGACGGACGCCGAGGCGCGGGCCGCGCTGGCCGAGCAATTATCCGCCGCCGCGAACGCGCTCGAAGCAGCGGACCCCGAACTGGCCGGTGCCCTGGAACAGGCGGCTGAGGCGCTGGCCGAAGGTGACGTTGAAACCGCCCAAAGCGCGCTCGAAGCAGCCGCCGGGCAACTGGCCGAGCGCGANCAGGCCACGGCCGCCGCCGCAGAGGCCTCCAGCGCGGCCGACCAGCTTGGTCAGGCCCGCGGCGAGGTGGCCCAGGGTGGCGAAGGCGAGCAGGCTGGTGGCGAAGGGGAGGGCGCAGCGCAAGGCGGCGAGGGGCAAAGCGGGACAGGAGAGTCCGGCAGCCCATTGACCGGCGGGCAGCAGGGCGGCGCCGGCGGGCCGTCTGAAGGCGGCGGGCANGTGGAGAGCGTGTTTGTGCCCCAGCGGCCGGAGATTGATGTCGAAGGCGAGGACGTCGAACTTGAAGTGCAGTGTCTCTCTGATCCCGAGGCATGCGGGCCGCTNGCCGGGCAGTCGCCGTCGGACCCCGGCGGGCAGTCCGGGGGCAGCTTTGTGCCCTATAGCCAGGTCTTTGGCGATTATCGCGACGCAGCCTTCGAAGCCCTTTCCGAGGGGAACATCCCCGTCGGGCTGCAAGACCTGATCCGCGACTACTTCTCCGCGCTGGAGCCTTAATCCTGTCTGCNTTCGGNCAGGATCGCCGCCAGCTCCCGGCGGAAAATCACTTGCCCGCCGTGNGCCGGGTGGCGNACTTTCGGGGCGNCAATCCCCCACCGTGCCAGCGCGGCGGCGGCCTTGTTCCCCACGGCGACGACGTGTTCGATCGCAAACAGCTCCATCAACAAAGCGACCGCTTCCCGACCCGCTGCCAGTTCGGCCACGGCCGGCGGCCGGTTGCTGGCGGGCCGGCCGGGCTGGTGTGGGTGATAGGGGAAGGCATTCCAGAGCAGGGGCAGGACGTTCAGACTGTACAGCGCGTTCCATACGGTCGTGGCCGAGGCTTCGCGCCGCCAGCACCCATCTCCGCCGCGAAAGCCGGCCGCCGCGCCGAACAGACCGAACGGGCAATCTTCAGCCATTAGGATAGCTTCGCTTGTGAAGGGCACGCCTGTCACGCGACACCCCCGGTAGCCGGGCGCTTCGCCCACCAGCATTATGCGTGGCCGCCGCTCGCCCATGCGACGCAGATATAGCGACAGGTTTGCGCGGCGGGTGGCGCACCATTCATCCTCTCCGATATAGGGATTGAACACGACAGCGGACGAGGGAGCGGAGAGGCGCTCGAGTACGATGTGGCCGGGTTCCACGCGATAATACCTGGCTGGGAACGGAAAAGGGCGCGCCGCGCACAGAGACCGCGCGACGCGCCCCACTTCATTCAATCAACGATTAGTAACGCAGGATAGCGCCAATGCGGCCGGCATCCTCCAGGTACAGATTGTCGGCGATGACTTCGACGTGACCGCCCTGGGCTACCGTCTGGGCCACGGCCGTTTCGATGACGTCGGCCACTTCGGCCAGGTCCGCCTCGGCCAGCGGACTGCGCGCCATATTGGCGACCACATACCCCGACGCTTCGTCGAAATACCCCGGGGCGCGAAACCCGTCGCTGATGATCAGGGTATCTACTCGCTTGTCCGANACCGCCTGAAGCGTGCCGTCCAGGCCGGTCACGGCGTTGGCCCCCTGCGCGTTGAGGGTGATCAGGCGGTCGACGAGTTTGGCTTCCCGTTCGGCGTTGACTTCGCGCAGTAAATTCAGGGCGCGCTGGCGCACTTCCGACTCACCGGCGTCGATATCCATCGGGAAAGAACCGGCCAGACAGCTCTGAAGCTGTTTGGGGAGCATGTCGCGAAACTGGGCAACGTTCTCGCTGGTGCCGCCCAGGAACAAGCGACGAATGGGGCGCTCGGCGAAGAACTGATTGGCCGCTGCCGCGCAATCGCGCATATTGCGGGCCGCCACCTCATCCTCGTGCTTGCTGCCGCCCGGCCCGCTCTCGCCGCCGCCGCCGCGACGTCCCACGGCCGACGAGCCGCCGCCGTCCTTGATGCGGCGCACCACCTCGCCGCTGTACGCATCGCTGGCCTGCAACTCGCCCAGGTGATACTCGTAGAATTTGCCGCCCACTCGATCGACGACGATCACNCCAAAGTGAGCGTAATGGTCCAGNAAGTGGGTCAGCGGTTTTACATAGGGGCGAGCGCTGAGCCGCACGCGGTTGCGAAATGCTACCGGGGAGTCGTAGGCGCGGAAGAACTCCCCGCCCTTGCCGCAGAACATGGCTAATCCAGGTTTTGACCAATCGTAGCTGAGGTCCAGGTAGCGCTCGATGGCTTGCGCCTCCTTGTCGTGTTGGGGTTGGACCNCCTTGAGGAGGCCCCTGGCGGTTAATTTGATCGCCTCCACCGACTGGCGGGTGCTGTCCGTGTCCAAGTAAACGCTGACAACGCCGCTGCCGTTGCCCTCATAGGTAACCAGCTCTTGCATGTGATCCTGGCTAAACATNAAAACCTCCTACCTGAATATGTCGCCTGATTTGCCGGGCGGCATCGCGGCCGCCGGCGCGAATTGATAATCTGCCTCATCGAGCCTGCCGACGGGCATTATGGCCGTTGGGATAGCGTCAGAGGCACCTCTATTTGTTCTCCGTCGCGGATGACCGTCAGCGTGATCGTCTGATCTACCTCGGCGTTGAAGACCAGAAAGCTGATCAGGTCATCGGGGCTATTAATTGGCTGGCCGTCAACGGCGATGATCAGGTCGCCGCCGGGAAGCAAGCCTANGGTATCATTAAACCCGCTGGCGATAAGGCCGGCGCGTTGGGCCGGGCTGTTCGGCGTAATATCCGTCACGTANGCTCCCGTGGCCTGCGGCAATCCCATCTCCTGCTGGGAAGCCAGATCAAGTGACGTCATCCGTATGCCGATATAGGGGTAATGATAGACGCCCTCCGCGATGAGCGCGGGGACGACGCGCCGCACAGCATTGACCGGGATTGAGAATCCAACGCCGGAATTCGTGCCGGTGGCGGTGCGGATGGCGCTGTTGACGCCGACGACCTCGCCGGCCAGGTTGAGCAGCGGCCCGCCGGAGTTTCCGGGGTTGATGGCCGCGTCAGTCTGGAGGACCTGGGGCAGCGAATACCGGCCGCCGCCCTCGGCGATGCGATCGGAGGATAGCGAGCGGCCCAACCCGCTGATGATGCCCAATGATAACGATCCGGCCTCGCCGAACGGGTTGCCGATGGCCACGACGAACTGGCCCACCGCGACGTTGTTGGAGTCGCCCAGGGGGATGGGCAACACGCCTTCCGGCACGCTTTCGATCTTGATGACGGCCAGATCGCTGTCGACGTCTGTGCCGACGACTTCGGCCGACATGCGCACCCCATCCTCGAACACGACTTCCAGACCGCTGGCGCCGCTCACGACGTGGTTATTGGTGACGATATGGCCCAGATTGTCATAGACGAAGCCGCTGCCTGTGCCGGCCACGAAGGATTGCTCATCGAGCACAAAGATGTGGACGACGGCCGGATTCACGCGCTTGTACAGGTCGATCAGCGCGCTCTCAATGTCGGTGCTGATCGGCGCGACCTGGCTCGTCGTCACCGGCGGCATGCCCGTCGCCTGCGGCAGTTGGGCTATCACCGTGGCCACAGCCTGATCNACCAACTCCTGCTGGTCGGCGGGNTGCTGGNCGGCGTCCGGCGGGTCAATTGAGAAGGCCTGGCATGCAAGCGCAGAGAGGGCGAGAATGGCAATTAAAACGAATAGGGGAGATCGATGTAAACGATACATTGGCAACATCACGAGAAGCTTTTACCTGTAACAGTCAGGGACGAACGTACTTCCGGGAAGGATAACTGTATTCTAATGAGCCAACGGGCGAAACGTCAAGTGACAGAACTCANGTCTTACGCGGTTATCAGCGAATCCGCACCTTTTACTCATCTCNACGGAACNGNGAAGCAAAAAGGCGCGAAGCCTCCCCNTGGAAACNTCGCGCCCTGGTGATTCTTGAAGCGAAACAACAAATCAATACAGGAACATGGGCTTACCCAGAACGTGGCGCACCTTCGGCCGGTAGTTCTGAACGTCATAAAGCTCATCGACGTCGACCCGCTTGACGCCGCTGGTGACGACGCTCATGGCCACGTGGGTATAGGCGCCGTCGCGCAGGGCCACCATGCGGCCGCTGGATCCGCCGACGATGAGATCGACCGCTAGCTGCGCGTAGTTCGTGCCCACCATCAGGTCGAGCGCGTCCGGCGCGCCGGAGCGCANCAGGTAAGCGATTCGCTGGGTGATGATGTTCTCGCCGGTCAGCTTCTTGAGCGCTTCGCCGGTGATTTCACCGATGCCCCCCAGCTTGCGGTGGCCATAGGCGTCGGTCTCGCCATATTCGACGACCTTGCCGCCGACCATATGGGCGCCCTCNCTCACGGTNACCATGGCGTAGTTGCTGGGGTTTGTCTTCTTGTCGTGGGCCACCAGTTCGGCCAGTTGTTCCGGATCAAACGGAACCTCGGAAATGAGCGCGCGATCCACGCCGGCCAGATAGGAGCTGATCAGGCTGGTCTCGCCGGAGTTGCGGCCGAACAGTTCGATGACGGCGATGCGCTCGTGGGAGCCGGCGCTCGTGCGCAGTTGGTGGATGAACTGCACGCTGCGGGTAACGGCCGTGCTGAAGCCGATG
Source organism: Ardenticatenia bacterium (assembly GCA_014237545.1). Taxonomy (GTDB): domain Bacteria; phylum Chloroflexota; class Anaerolineae; order Promineifilales; family Promineifilaceae; genus Promineifilum. The sequence continues at coordinate 11,211 of JAACJX010000262.1, forward strand.
CAGTAGTCCGTGCCGTAGACGTCGTTGTCCATCGTCTTGGGGATGGCCACCACCGGGAAGCCCTCGCGATGAAGCCGCTCNCCATAGCTAAGCGTGTCGTCGCCGCCGATGGGGATCAGGCGGTCAATCTTCAGGAACTCCAGATTCTTCAGCACGTGGGGGGTGAAGTCCCGCGTGGTGACGTCGGCGGCTTCGGCTTCCGGGTGCTCCGGGTCCTTTAGGAAGTCGGGTACGCTGCCGGGCTTCACCTTGCCGGGGTTCGTGCGGCTGGTGTGCAGGAAAGTGCCTCCGGTGCGGTCGATGGTCCGAACGACGTTGTTATCCAGCGGGAGGACATATTTCTCAACGGTTGCCGGGTCGTCCCGATTGACCAGAAGCAGACCGCCCCAGCCACGGCGAATGCCGATGACCTCATGCCCAGCGCCGACGGCGCGATTGACAACTGCTTTAATACAGGGATTCAGGCCGGGCACGTCGCCGCCGCCTGTCAAAATTCCGATTCTCATTCTAATCAATCTCCTTCAATGAAAAGATAAATGCGAAAATTCAGCCCGATCAGGCTGCNTCTGGCTGCTCCTCTCCGGGGATAGTATCTCCCTGGCGGGCCAGCAGGCGGGCGATGGGTCTCAAATCCATCCACCACTGTTTGAGCGGGCGGCTGTGGGCGAAATCCATCAGACGCGGCACATCATCCAGGTCGGTAAACCTGACTTCACCGCGCACCTGGCCGATGCACGCCCCCGCCTTCTCTTGCCGGCTGATGCGATCCACCAGGGCATCAATACAGGTAACACCCAGGCGTGTGGCGAAGATACGGTCGAACGGCGACGGATCGCCGCCCTGCTGCATGTGTCCCAGGATCGCCTGGCGTACGTCGAACAGCGCGCCGCCTTCTTCCTCAAAGAGCATGCGCATGAAGTTGGTGGTATAGACTTCGTTGGCCATCTCGTTGCGAATGACCAGGCCCAGGCGTTTGCCGCGCTGAAAAGCGCCACGGAACTCTTCCACGTCGGCCACCAGGTCATGCATCGTCACGCCTTCTTCGTGAAGGTAGACGCGTTCCGCGCCCGTAGCCAACGCGCCCATGAGCGACAGGTAGCCACAGTAATAGCCCATGACCTCCACGATGAACGCNCGTTGCGAAGCCACGGCCGATTGCTTGATCTTGTCCACGGCCGACACGATGCTGTTCAGCGCGGTGTCCGCGCCCACGCTCAACTCCGTGCCGGGCAAGTTGTTGTTGATCGTCGCCGGCAAGCATATCATGGGAATGTCAAAGGCAGGATAGTTCTTGCGCTGATTGTACATTTCCAGGATCGATTCATAGCCCGACCACCCNCCNATCATGAGGATGCCGTCGATCTGGTGCTCCTCCAGGTGNCGGGCGATCGAATACAGGTCGCGCCCCTTGGGTATGGNGCGGTTGGTGCCCAGTTCCGAGCCGCCGCGCGTGGCCCAGCCGTTGACGCTCATCCAGTCTAGCTNTCTGATCTCGTTGTTGACCAGACCGCGAAAGGCGTTGCGCACGCCGAACATGATGTGGCCACGGTCGATGCCGATGCGGACGGCGGCGCGCGCGGCGGTGTTCATACCCGGCGCGGGGCCGCCGCCGTGCATGATGGCGATGCGCAAGCGGCGCTGGTCTGGCGCCGGCGGGTGGGGCGAGGCGCGCACGAGCGTGCGAACCACCTCGAAGGATTTGCTGAAAGTCGGCCCGCGCAGCGCCAGCGCTTCATCGAAGCGCTTGGCCGCCACCGCGTCGGCCACCGCCTTGGTCTTTTCCAGGGCGATTCTCAGGGGCGTGCGGGTCAGCTTGTTGCCTTGCATGCCCACCACCAGTGGCTCGGCATCTGCCTCCATTGTGGAGATGGCCTCAATGGCTTCAACGCCGAGCATTGTGCTCAGATTTCGGTCGAAGGCACTGGGCGAGCCCCCGCGCTGGACGTGGCCAAGAACGGTGATGCGCACATCTTCGCCCAGCCGCGCCTCCAGCACTTCCTTCACATGGCGGCTGGTGATCGGCTGGCCGTTGCGGTCGCGCGCGCCTTCGGCCACAATGACCATCGAGTCGCGCCGGCCCATCTGCCGGCCNTTGGCCAGCTTTTCGCACATTTTCGCTTCCCAATCTTCCACGTCGGGTGGCGATTCGGGAATCAACACCCAATCCGCGCCGGAAGCCATCGCCGCCATGAGAGCGAGATAGCCGCAATTGCGGCCCATCACCTCGACAACGAAGCTGCGCTGGTGGCTGGCGGCCGTGCTGGAGATGGCATCCGTGGCGTCGATGATGCGGTGCAATGCGGTGTCGGCCCCCGTCGTGATATCGGTGCCGAACATGTCGTTATCGATGGAGCCGATGATGCCCACCACGGGCAGGGATTTCCTTTGCGCGGCCAGCTTTTTGGTCACCTGCCCGTTTTCGACCAGTTCCTCGACCAGGCTTGCCCATTCCTCATGCAACAGCGACGCNCCNGTGAGGCTGCCGTCGCCGCCGATGACGATCANCCCCTCGATCTCGTGNAGCAGAAGGTTGCGCACGGCCCGCAGGCGGCCGGGGCGCTCGCGAAATTCCTTGCACCGGGCCGAACCGATAATCGTCCCGCCCAGATGGAGGATGCCGCCGACGTCGGTCCAGGCCATGGGGCGGATACGTTCGCCCCCNTCGACCATGCCNGCGTACCCTTCATAGATGGCGTAAACCTCCATACCCCGNTTGAGGCCCGAACGCACCACGGCGCGAAGGGCGGCATTCATGCCCGGAGCATCTCCGCCACTCGTTAAAACACCTATTCTTTTCATGGACTTTTTTCCATTGTTATCAACATTGACCTTNAACCACAATCCTTGCGGGGATCGGCCCTCCGGCCCGGTGAGCGAGATGGTNCGCCTGGCCTGGAGAGCGCGACTTGCGGAGATCCGATGATCGGTGCAATAGATAGACTGTCAGCGTGCAGTGGAGTGGGAATAACTACTTAATACTACTAAGATCGGCGCGCAAGGCAACCTTTTTACAAGGATTTAACATCTCGACGGTGCGTCTTCCAGTCCGCCCCGACTGGTTTCAGGCCGGCCACAACCGCGGGATTGCCCACATAGACCCAGGCTGCCACTTCTGAGCCGCCTGCCAGCCAAACGACCCGCGGCCGACGCCGATAGCCGATTCCGCCCGGATAAGGCAGGTGAATGCCCTCCAGCATGTCCAGCAGAGACAGGGCGGCTGCATAAGAGGACGGTCTGACCCACCCCACCATGCCGCGCACCTCGCCGACTCCACCCTCCACCAGCATGGGGTACTGGCCCAGATCATAAAGCCGCGCGCCGGGCAGAGTGGCTGGCTTGATCGCCTGGATGGCTTCGCGCCATAGTGGATAATTCGCCTCGCCGGGCAACAAAGTGCCGTAAACGAAAAAGGGTAAGTAGATGCCAGTCCGGGTCAAGTAGCCACACCCTGCCAAGTTGGCTAAAATCTAGCCTGCGTCCTCGTAGCTCAAAGGATAGAGCAATCGCCTCCTAAGCGATAGATCACGGTTCGAGTCCGTGCGGGGACAAGAAAGTGACGAGTTTAAA
>JAACJX010000383.1 GCA_014237545.1 Ardenticatenia bacterium
CACGGTTAATCGATCTCCTCGTCTTCCCGTTCGCGTTCGCGAATCAGATGGCCAATTGGATCGTCGTCCGGCCCGAAAAGATGGGCCCACTTCCCCTGGAGTTGACGGGCTAACTCCCCGCGTGACAAGACCGGGCGCATCGTGACCGAGCGCTCTTCCCCTATTTCAAACTCTACCTGCATCCCCGGCTCCAGTTGAAGTTCACGGACAATAGCCGCAGGGATGGTGATCTGGTTTTTGCCCGTAATAGTCGCTCGGATTCCCATATTTTTCTCCTTGACACATTATATTTCAAGGAATACCTACAAATAAAGGAGAGTTAATGATGTCAAGGAAATCCTGGGAAGCTCATGCATGTTGAACCGCGATTAACAACCATTTTTTGGTCTGCTTTTTACTTGTGATAGAATTCACATCATGGGAGAAGAGCAGTGTTCTCCCATATGTTGTATTTATTGGCGCATCTCGCGCGGTAGGATTATGATCCCGCCAGACTTGCTCGCGAGACTACCTATCCTACCCGGAACAACAGAGCGCGATTATGGAACAAACTTTAATCGATTTCCTGCCGATCGCCGTCTTGTTCGGCATTGCACTCTTTTTTGCGTTGCTCTTACCCATCTTGTCCCTCAGTCTGGGGCCGAAGCGGCTGGCCGACCGCTCGCTGGCGCCCTATGAGTCGGGCATGACCGCCATCGGCGAGGCGCAGCGTCGCCTGCCGGTGAAGTTCTACCGCATCGCCGTGTTGTTCATCCTCTTCGACGTCGACATCATCCTGCTCGTGCCGTGGGCGGTCACCTTCCGCAACCTCGGCTATTTCGGGCTGGTGGCCATGCTCATCTTCATGGTCATGTTCATCGTCGGCGACTTGTGGGTCTGGAAGAAAGGAGTTCTGGAATGGGAATAGAACAAAAACTGGGCAACCTGGGTGTCGTCACNTATCGCCTGGAAGACGTNGTCAATTGGGGCCGCACGAANGCCATGTGGCCCATGCTGTTTGGTCTGGCCTGTTGCGCCATCGAGATGATGTCGACCCAGGCCGCGCACTATGACGCCTCGCGCTTCGGTATGGAGCTGAACCGGCCGTCGCCGCGGCAGTCGGACCTGATGATCATCGCCGGGCGTGTGTCGCGCAAGATGGCCCCGGTCATCCGCCGCCTCTACGACCAGATGCCCTACCCCAAGTGGGTCATCGCCATGGGCGACTGCGCCTCCTGTGGCGGCATCTTCAATAACTATGCCATCGTCCAGGGCGTCGATGAGATCATCCCGGTCGATGTCTACGTGGCCGGCTGCCCGCCGCGCCCCGAAGCGCTCATCGACGGCATCATGACGCTGCACGAGAAGATTCGCAACGACAAACTGACNGATTGGGCATAAATAAGAATTACGAATTAGGAATTTACAATTAGGAACCGGAAACGCGCATTCCTAATTCTCTTTTGGAGTGTTTGAATGACACGCGATGACATGGTAGTGAACAAGTTGCGGGGGGCTTTGGGAGACGCCGTCGAAGAAGTCGGCGATTTCCGCGGCGAGCGCACGATNCACGTCCACAAGGACAAGATCGTCGANGCCTGCCGCCTGCTGCGCGACGATCCGGAACTGCAATACAACTTCCTGTCCGACATCGTGGCCGACGACCACCTGCCCGACTACCCGCGCTTTGCCGTCAGCTATCACCTGCTGTCGATGCCCAACAAGCACCGCATCCGGCTGCGCGCCTGGGTCGAGGACCCCGACGACGGCCCGCCGACGATGGCCGACGTGTGGCCCATCGCTACGTGGCTGGAGATGGAAGTGTGGGATCTGATGGGCGTACGCTTCGGCGGCAACAATAGTCTGCGCCGCTTGTTCCTGCCCGAGGATTGGCAAGGCCATCCGCTGCGCAAGGACTACCCATTGGGCTACGAAGAGGTGCAGTTCACTTTCAACTGGGAAGAGATCGACGCCAAGAAACCGTATGCCAAGCAGTAGATACGAAATACGAGTNGTNANTTCGACGTGTTTCANCGNTTGAAACCTTGTAGTTCGTAGTTTGGAGANTGAAATGGGCTTNTTAATGCCGCAAGCAAGCGATAGCATCCAGGAACTNAGCGTCGAGGAACTCCGCGCCAAGATGGGCACGGGGATGGAAATCNTCGANGCNGAAGAGCACATGCTGCTCAGCATGGGNCCACAGCACCCCAGCACCCATGGCGTCTTGCGCCTGCTGGTNGAACTGGACGGCGAGACGGTCGTCAACCTGGCCCCNGACATCGGCTTTCTCCATACCGGCATCGANAAGAGCATGGAGAGCAAGCGCTACGTCAAGTCGCTGGTCATGACCGACCGGATGGACTACCTGTCGCCGATGACCAACAACATGGCCTACATCATGGCNGTGGAGAAGCTGCTNGGCGTGGAGATCACCCCGCGCGCGCAGACGATCCGGCTGATTCTGGCCGAGNTGTCNCGGTTGGCCAGNCACCTGGTGTGGTTGGGCACGTCGGCGCTGGATCTGGCGGCTATGTCGGTCTTCCTCTACTGCTTCCGCGAGCGCGAATATATCCTGGATATCTTCGAGATGGTGGCCGGCCAGCGGATGATGGTCAGCTACTTCCGGCCCGGCGGCCTGTGGCGCGATGTGCCGGAAGAGTTCGAGCCGGCCGTGCGCAAGCTACTCGATTTTATGCCGGCCAAGATCGCCGACTACGAAGCGTTGCTCGACCAGAACCCGATTTTCCTGGCGCGCACGAAAGACGTCGGCGTTATTTCCGGCGAGCAGGCCATCGCCTGGGGTCTGACCGGCCCCAGCATGCGCGGCTCCGGGGTCGACTGGGACAACCGGCGCGATCTGCCGTATTGCGGCTACGAGACGTATGATTTCGAAGTGCCGGTGGAGTACGAAGGCGACATCTACGCCCGGTACCGCTGCCGGATGCGCGAGATGCGCGAATGCCTGAGCCTGATCCGTCAGGGCCTCGACCGGTTGAAGCCCGGCCCGGTCAACATCGACGACCACAAGATCGTGCCGCCGCCCCGAGCCGACCTCGGCCGCAGCATGGAAGCGGT
>JAACJX010000384.1 GCA_014237545.1 Ardenticatenia bacterium
CAATGAGGAGTCAGCTTTCAACCCGGTAACCCCTTATGGCCGCTCGAAGGTCATGGTCGAGCAAGACGACGCCAAGCTGGCCGACGATAACTTCAGCCCGACCTTCCTGCGCAGTTCGACTGCTTATGGCGTATCGCCGCGGCTCCGCTTCGACCTGGTGATCAATAACCTTACCGCCTGGGCCTATACCACCGGCCTCGGCTACCTGAAGAGCGACGGCACGCCGTGGCGGCCGGTTGTCCACATCGAGGGCATGGCTCTGGCCTTCGTCGCCGCGCTCCACGCGCCGCGCGAGCTGATCCACAACGAGGCGTTCAACGTCGGCCGCCCCGAGGAGAATTATCGCATCCGCGAGCTGGCCGAGATCGTGGCCGAGGTCGTCCCCGGCAGCCGGGTCGAGTTCGCCGAAGGCGCCAGCCCCGACAAGCGCAACTACCGCGTCGACAGCAGCAAGATCGCCCGCACCCTGCCGGAGTTCAAGCCGAAGTGGACGGCTCGACTCGGCGCGCAGGAACTCTACGAGGCCTATCAGCGCGTGGGCTTGCAGCTGGAAGAGTTCGAGGGGCCACGTTATCGTCGCATCGACCATATCAAGATGCTGATGTCCGAAGGCCGGCTAGACGACCGGCTGCGCTGGCGCGCGACCATCCCTGCTTAAGACCAAGAAATCCACAGATTACACCCGGCTGTGCTCAGCCGCGATGGCACAGGGGAAGGGCTGCCCCTCACTTAAAATCTGTGTCATCAGTGAAATCTGTGGATTCTTTATAAAGTGCCTATTATGTCAATCTATAAAAACGAAACCACGGACCGCATCTCTGGCTCGCCGAACCTGGAGACCATCATCGCGTTCGGCGAGACGCCGCTGGCCGACCGACTGCTGCGCGCCGATCAGCTGGACGAGCCGNACCTCAANGCACCCCTGACGCTGGTCTTTTGCCCCGACACGTCGCTGGCCCAGATTCGCGAGACGGTGAACCCGGAGATTCTCTTCTACGCCGAGTACCCGTATTTCTCGTCGGTCTCGCAATCGCTATTGAAGCATTTTCGCGAGAGCGCCGAATACATCATGGACACGCGGCCGCTCGGCCCCGATAGCCTGGTCATGGAAGCGGCCAGCAACGACGGCTACATGCTGAAGAACTTCGCCGAGCGCGGCATCTCCGTCCTCGGCATCGACCCGTCGGTCGCCCCGGCCACGGCCGCCCAGGAAGTCGGCATCCCGACGATGATCACCTTCTTCACCCGCGACCTGGCCCGGCAACTGGTGGACGAGGGCAAGGCGGCCGACGTCTTTCTGGCCAACAACGTCCTGGCCCACGTGCCTGACCTGAACGGCTTTGTGGCCGGCATCAAGACCGTCCTCAAGCCCACCGGCGTGGCCGTCATCGAGTGCCCCTACGTCGTCGATCTGGTCGACCATGTTGAGTTCGACACCATCTACCACCAGCACCTGTGCTACTACTCCGTCACGGCGCTGGACAAGTTGTTCCGGCAGCACGGCCTCTANCTCAATGACGTCAAGCGNACCAAGATCCACGGCGGNTCGCTGCGGCTCTTTGTAGAGCCGGTGGAGAACGTCGGGCCGGTCGTCAAGGAAATGTTGGCCACGGAGCACGAGCGCCAAGTCGACAGCATCGACTTCTATCTCGATTTCGCCGACCGCGTGCAGAATGTGAAGGACAACTTGCTGGCCATCCTGCGCGACCTGAAGGCCCAGGGCTGCCGCATNGCCGCCTATGGCGCGGCGGCCAAGGCCACGACGATGCTGGCCTATTGCGAGATCGATTCATCGCTGGTGGATTACGTCGTCGATCTGAACAAGTACAAGCACGGCCGCTACATGGGCGGCAACCACCTGCCCATCTATCCGGTCGAGAAGCTGATGGAAGACAAGCCGGACTACGTGCTGCTGCTGGCCTGGAACTTTGCCGAAGAGATNATGCGCCAGCAGTCGGCCTACCGCGAGGCAGGGGGCAAGTTCATCATTCCCATTCCTGAGCCGCGCATCGTGTGATGAGGAGTTAAGTATGGCGACATCCCCACCTCCGCCGGCCACGAAGACCGACAAGAGCCAGCAGAACAAAGGCCTGATGCGCCGGTTGGCGCTGGCCGGCAAACAGGTCTACATTTCCGTGCTGGGTTTCGATCGGTACAAGCGGGCCCGCACGGCGTATCAGGTTCAACAAAAGACCAAGCAGGGGATGAACCTGCTACTCGTCCATACCATGGGCAAGGTCGGCTCGACGACCATCGCCGCTTCGCTCAAGGCGCGTGGCTTCAAGAAGTCGTGGGCCATGTACCAGCCTCACTTTCTCAGCGAGGAATGGCTGGCCAACGCCGACCGGCTGGCCAANGCGGGGATTCCCGGCTGGGCCACGCTGGCTCGCCAGTTCCGCGAGGGATTCCCGCGCAGNCACCGGCTGAGCGAGGAATTGGCCCGCCAGCGCAAGGCGGGCAAACAGGTGACGGTGATCACGATCGTGCGCGATCCTGTGGCGGTCAACATCTCCGGCCTGTTTCATAATCAGGCCTGGTGGCCCAGCGNNTTGAAGGCCGGNTGCGCCAAACCGACGGCCGANTGCCTGGCTGAATTGCAGACCTACTTCCTGGANAGCTACCCCCACGACGTGCCGGANGTATGGTTCGATAACGAACTACGCCCACTGTATAACGTCGACGTATTTGCCGAACCTTTCGACAAGGAAAAGGGCTATGCCATCTATCGCAGCGAACTGGCCAANATCCTGTTGCTGAAGCTNGAANACGTGGAGCAATGCGCCGCCGNGGCNTTCAAAGAGTTTTTGGGNCTGGACGANTTNAAACTGGTCACGGCCAACACNGCCGAGAANAAGGAATACGCCGACATCTACAAGGCGTTTCGNAAAAACCTCTCCCTGCCGGATNCCTACCTGGATCGCATGTATGCTTCCAAGGTCGCCCAACACTTCTACACGGANGAAGAGATCGCCGAATTTCGCCGCAAGTGGGTGGGGGGAAAAGCGGGATGATCCTGGGNAATTGANGCNCTGGAAAGCGCCCNCCTTGCGGGCNAGTCCGCTACCANTGNGCGATAAAANGAANCANAAAGGCCCGGCATTTCGCCGGGCCTTTTGCTTCTACTCCTTGCCCATTTCAGCGGCAGGCGTCGGTGTCGCTTCGCCAACGGGCGGACAACCAACACGCTCATACAACAGCACACGGCCATGGACCCAGCCGATAGAGACAACGTCGAGATCGCCGTCGTTGTCGATATCCACCAGTTGCGCGCCGTCGTGGTGCTCGTCGCCGGCGCCGATCAAATGGCGCTGGAAGCCCGTGGGCGTGTTCTCATAGGCGAATATCTGCCCCTGCGTCGGGTTCGCCTTGGCGTGTTCCCCGGCGACGATATCGATGTCCCCATCGCCGTCCAGGTCGGCGGCATCCAGGCTCATCGGACCGATGATCGTGTCAATGAGGTGCTCGGTCCATGGTTGGGATGGGTCGGCGGGCGCTTCGTACCAGGCCAGCGCGCCCGGCGTGTTGATGGACTCATAACCGACAACGGCATCGAGCCGGCCGTCACCGTTTACGTCGGCCAGTTCGTTGCGATCAGGCTTGGCCGGCGTGTCGAAGAGGGTGTGCGCGGTCCAGTTTCCACCGTCATTGGCCAGCCAAACCGTTCCCAGCAGCACGTCGTCATCTCCGTCGCCGTCGATATCACCCGCGCTCAAATCCTCGGACTGCGACAAGGGCGTGGCCGCGCGGATAGTCCATTGCTCAGTTGCCGGGTCGCTCGGGACACTCAGGCTTTGCAAGGCGTTGTTCCGGTTGTGCCACGATAACAACACTTCCCGGTTCCCCTCGTTGAAGGTGCCCAGCAACGCCCCTTGCAGGAAGTCGCCAGACCCGGCGTCGATGTTGTCCAGGATCTCGAAATTGCCCGCGCCGTCATTACGCGCCCAGACGAAGGCGCTGCCCACATGCGGCTGGTGACTGGGCGCGTCCTTCGCCAGCACTGTGCCCAGGATATCCTGGTCGCCGTCTCCATCGAAGTCGGCCGCCAGCGCAACCTGGTTAAAAGGCGCGCCGATTTCATGGCGCGACCAGGCGTCGCCCGGCCGCCCGGGATTACGATACCACCACGCGCCGGTGATGATGTCCGGTAGGCCATCGCCGTCCAAATCGGCCGAGTCCACAAACACCGCGCGATAGGGTCGCGCCGCGTCGATTACGTGCGTGTTCCAATTAGCCAGATTGGCCGAGGAGGCATCGCAAACAGACGGCTCTGAGTTATTGAGCCAGATATCGACCCGAGGGGTACTCCATGAGAAGGGCTTGCCGAGGATGTCGAGGTCGCCGTCGCCATCCAGATCAGCCAGACGCGATTCGTGATGGCCGAACCCGGTGGCCACTGTCTCCACCGTGAAGTTTCCCTGACCGTCGCCCATTAACAACAGCGTGCGGGCGTCTGGATTCGATTTTTTATGGTTATCAGGGAATCGCATCTCGCCAATGAAGATGTCGAGATTGCCGTCGGCNTTGGCGTCGGCGANCGTCAGCGAGTGNCCCTGGCGGATTGTCCCGGCCGGCAAGTCCCGGCCAACCCAGTTATTGCCGTCCCATTGAAACCAGCGTCCCATGCCATCCGCGTCGCCGGGCACCTGAACGATCTCCGGCCGCCCGCCAGGGACCAGCTGCCCGACAGCGACGCGCATGAAAGCGCCGGCTTCAATAGGATGAGCCGTGAACGCTGTGCCCCCGGTGTGTTTGAACCAGTAGCCCCCGCCGACTATATCGCTCTTGCCGTCGCCATCGATATCGGCCTGGGCCAGCCCCTCGCGCTTGGTGTCCGGCGCGTTGAAGACGACAACAGGCGCGGGCCACGGCTCCGTGGCCTGCGGATTGGCCGGAACATCGACCATGAAATGCTGCCGGCCGTTTTGGTTCCAATAGACAAACTCGGCCCCGTCGTCGTCATCGAAGTTGCCGAACAGCATGTCATGGTGCTTGGTGGCGCCCTTATTCTTGATGTTCCGGCGGGTCCAGTCAGCTCCGCTCGCTAAATCCGGATACGGGTTTTCCCACCACCAGATCTCGTTATTCTGCGCGTTGGCTCCGGCCAGAACGTCCATGTCGCCGTCGCCGTCGACATCGAACGTCGCCCCGCCGGCTTCCAATTGCAGCGCGCCACTCTCGATGATGTGCCGAGTCCAGCCCGCCGCATCACGCTGATACCAGACCAGAGATGGCCCGGCGCCCCGGCGCGAACCGATGACGAAATCATTCACCCCGTCATTCGATAAATCAGCGACAAGGGCCAGCACCTGTTGGGTGCTATTGGTGGGTTCAGGCAGATCGCCTGTGGCGGTCGTCACGTGAGTCCAACTCAGGGCCTGAGTTGCGCTCGGGTATTCGCCTTGAGCAGGGTCGCCCTCGGCATGGACGCTCCGGGCATACAGGGTCAGCCCCAGAGCGACTGAAAAAGCCGCAAGCGCCAGGAACCCCGCAAGGCTCTGCCACTTGGTGGTATAGTTCTTCACAGTTCACCTCTTAATTGCAGCGGGTAGGGAGTCTTTTGGCGGCGCGTCAATTTCGGCCGCGCTTACACCCGACTGGTTGTGTTGGAGGAGACGCACGCAATGATGAGGCTGAAGTAGTGTCTCCATATGGAGTGGCGGCCAGGATGTCTTTCCCGCTACGTCAAGCCTGAACATTATTCATGGGAATGGGCTTCGAGTCTATAGACCATAGATATACCACTCGGCTCTATCAGAGAGGCGAGGAGATTTTCTATTGAGATTCACGACGAACACTCATGTTAAAATCATCCTGCGATGAAGAATCGTTAAGGAAACTCGTAAGAAAACCCTCCTAATATGTTATGTGTTAAAGCGGCTCATTGGGGCCGTTATATCCTCGTATAACCGGAGAAAGGAGCAGTCTTCGGCGCATTCCAACAACGCTTACATAACGAGCGGCCACGACCGCTGTGCCTGTGAATCCCGGTCGCGGCCGGCTAAACGGGTGCGAGGAGCAAAAATAGTTGAACGGCAAGAACCATCTGAGATCAATTGTAGTATTCAGCCTGCTGGCAATCGTTTCCGTTCTCTTTTCGGCCACGCGGCCTCTGGCGGCCGAAGCCAACGCGTTCAGTCTGACGCTCAACGTCAGCCCGACCGGCAGCGGCACGGCCGTCGCCAACCCGGGGCCGCCCTACAGCCAGAACCAGGTTGTCACCCTGACGGCCACGCCGAACAACGGCTACGTCTTCGACCGCTGGGTGCTGGGCGATGACAGCAAGTGGTGGGACGCCGGCTGGGATTATCGCGTCGAGGTGACGGCCAATGCCGCCGGCTACGCGCGCAAGAACAAGCCGGCCGAGTTTGACCTTAACTTTACGCAACTGTGGTCGACCCTCGGCGCAAGCGGCACGCTGGACCCCAACTCGATACGCGTCGTGGAAGTAGACGGCAACGACAATGTGATCGATGCCGACGTGCCCTTTCAGTTTGATCGGGCTGCCGACTTCAACGCGTCGACCAAGGCCGCCGGTACCGTCGTGGTCATTATGGAAGGCAACACGGCCGCCGGCGCCACGCGCACCTACCACGTTTACTTCGACGTGACCGGCAAGGGATTCCCCGCGCCGAATGTGACGCCGCAGGTCGTCCTGTCGGAACAGGCGGATGAGAGCATTGNCGCCTTTAAAATCGAGACGGCAACAGGGACCTTGTTCATCCACAAACCAGGCGGCGGCGTTTCCAGTTATAACGATCTGAACGGTAACGACTGGGTTAGCTGGAACTCTGCATCCGGCTCCGCCGGCGCGTTTCGCGGCATTCCCAATGCCGTGGGCGGAAACAACAGCGGTTTCCACCCCGGCAAGGGGCCAATGACCGGAACAATCCTCAGCCAGGGCCCAATTAAGACGACACTTCATTTCAGATTGNCCAAGGCTGGGTCCTGNGACAAAGAGCGGTGGGAAGGGATCTTTGAGATCTACCCCAATTACNCGACGTTTACGATGCTGNAGGCCTGTGTCTCCAGTGCGATCAATTATCCATTCTGGCTGCTCTATGAGGGCACGCCGGGCGGCAAACTGGACCCGGCGACCGACTACGTCGTTTTCAGCAATGGAACGCAAATCAACGCCGGTCAGACCCGCAACGGTGATCTGCCNAATGAGGAATGGGCGTATGTCGTCGATCCCAACGTCGGCGGCGCGGGTCGCGCTATTTTTCTGGCGAATCACAAGGATGATACCCAGAACGATACNTANTACCCGGACAACGCCAAAGTNATGACCATCCTGGGCTTCGGNCGNNANNNTTCCANNNTGCTNATCCCGGGGACGAGCGCCCCGCACTCGNTTACGTTCGGCCTGATGGACGAAACGGCCATCGACAANGCCAAGCCGGTCATCTATAACGCCTACCGCGATNTGAATACCAGCATCGGCAACGCNCAGGCCCGCTCCGGCGCGTCGCTNGGCACNCAGAACCCGGTGCAGTTCANGATCACCGGCGAGCACACCATCATTGCCCAATTCAAGCCGGCGCAGTATACGGTGAACTTCACGGTNACCCCGCAGGGNACGGGCACGGTCGCNAAGTCGCCCGACAAGGCCACCTACAACTACGGCGAGCAGGTCACCCTGACGGCCGCGCCCACTGCCCCCGGCTTCTTTTTTGGCAATTGGTCCGGCGACGC
>JAACJX010000604.1 GCA_014237545.1 Ardenticatenia bacterium
ATCCTCGTTGAAGATGTCGGCAATCGACCGGCCGTCGCGCGCGACGATGAGGTCGTCCGTGTCGACAAACGGCCGCCCCAAACGCGCCGCCAGCAGGCGGCCGACGGTCGTCTTGCCCGTCCCCATGAAGCCGGTGAGGATGATGTTGTCGTCGGTCATAGCATGAACGGCCACAAGACCTCAGAGGTTTTCCGAAACCTCTGAGGTCTGCACGGGCGAAATCTTTCCAGTTCTCTGGGCGGCAATTCCATCTTCTTCCCCGGCGCATCGCGCCTGAGTGCGTATTATCCACTATTTTTCGCCAGGACGGGAACCAAATTCGCAGGGCGGGCGTCATGAGTACAGGTTCGACAGGAACCGAAGGAGTAAATAATGATGTCTACGAAGAAGAATGTGATTGCAGTACTGTTTGTGTTTATCCTCGGTCTGGCGCTGGCGGCGTGCAACGGCGCGCTACCGGCCCAGGGCGCGACGCCCGGGCAGCAAGTGACCGCCGGCGCGAATACCGGCGGCGTGACGGTTGTCGGGCAGGGCACGGCCTTTGGCCAGCCCGACCAGGCNACGGTCATCGTCGGCGTCGACACGTTTGCGCCGACCGTTGCCGAAGCGACCGCGCAGAACCAGGCCACGCTCGACCGCGTGATGGCCGCGCTGGAAGCAGCCGGCATCGCCGAAGAGGATATCCAGACGACCAACTACTCCCTCTACGCCGAGCAGATCTACGGCGAGAAGGGGCCGGAAGGGATCGCCGGATACCGCGTGAGCAACCAGGTGAACGTCAAGGTTCGCGACATCAGCGCCATGAGCGATGTGCTGGCGGCGGTGACCGAGGCGGGCGCGAACGCCATCTACGGCATTACCTTCTCCGTGGCCGACCCGGCCGCGCTGGAGGCCGAAGCCCGCGCCAAGGCGATGGAAGACGCCCGCAAGCGGGCCGAGTCGCTGGCCGAGCTGGGCGGCGTGTCGCTGGACGACATCGTACTCATCAGCGAGGTCGTCGGCACGCCGGTGATGCCGATGGGGCTGGGCGGTGGCGGCTTCGCCATGGAGCAGGCCGCGTCGGCCCCCGGCATCTCGCCCGGACAGCTGAGCTACCAGGTGCAGGTGCAGGTGACNTACGGGATTCAGTAGGTCAGTAAGACAGTAGTAGGCCAGTGGGCCGGTCTCCCTATAGGGGGGCCGGCCTTTTTTGTTGGGTGACGGGGTGACGACTACTGGCCTACTGTTTACTGCTCTACTATTCCACCGTCAGCCCCGCCACCAGCAGATGCAGCGACGTCATCAGGTCGGCCTTGCCCGTTTTGGCGTCGACGTCGATCTGCAGCAGGCGGCGGTAGATCTGCTCCAGCTGCGGCAGGGTGAAGTTGCGCGCCTGGCGGGCCAGCTTGTCGGCCACGAACGGCCGCTGCTTCATCTGCTCGGCGATACCCGCCGCCCGCTCCCCCTGGTCGAGTAAATAGCGGGCCTGGATCAGCAGACGGAACTGACGGATGAACATCGAGAACAGGTAGAACGGGTCNGCNCCNTCGTTGANCTTGTCCTGGAACAACTCGGCGGCGCGGGCGGTTTGCCGGTTGCCCAGGGCGTCCACCAGCTCGAAGATNGTCTCCTCGGCCGCGTAAGGTGACAGCAGGGCCACGTCGGCCGCCTCGATCGTCGCCTCGCTGCCTTTATAGAGCACCAGCTTCTCGATCTCGTTCGTCAGGGTCTGGAGCACCGGCACAACATTGTCGCGATCGTTGCGGTCGCCGCCGACGTTGGCCGCCAGCAAGGCCGCCGCCTGGGGGGCGATGCGGCCGCCGCGCTCCTCGACATGGGTCCGCACCCAGCGCTCCAGATCGCCGCCCTTGGGCTGCTCGAACTTCTTCACGTAGCCGATCTTCTGCTGTTGGGCCAGCCGGATGATGCGGTGATTGTCGGGCAGCGATTGCGATTCCAGAAAGATGAGCCGCGTCGTCTTGGGCAGCTCCGGCAGGTAGGCTTCCAGCTTCTCCATGAACGCCTTGTCGGGGATGGACGAGAAGAGATCCTGCACCAGCACGACGCGGACGCGCGACAGGAAGGGCATCGCGTCGCAGGCCGATTGCAGTTCGGCGAAGGAGATCCGGTTGTCCAGCCGCGTCGTATTCAGCGACAGCATATCCGGGTCGCCCTCTTTGGCCAGCAGCGCGGCCAGCGTCTCGCGCTGGGAGTAGGTGTCCTGGCCGTGGAAGAGGTGGAACATGAGGAGTGACGAGTTACGAGTGACGAGTTCAGATGGTGGCAGGTGGCAGGGTAGAAAGGGAGAAAGGGTGCGCTCTCTTCATTCGTAATTCCTACTTCATCCGCCCCTGGTGCGAACGAAGTAGGCCTTGGCCCCCATGTCAGGGTTGCCGCCGGTGAGCAGGAGCTGGAAGAGGCGGGTGATGGGCGATGGCGCGACCGGTTGGATCGACTCGACTTCCAGATCGNGCAGGTCGCCGTCGACGGTATAACGCTCTTGCAGGCGCACGCCCACCGGCCGGCCGACGATGATCGCGCCGACGACGGCGACCATCGCCCCCGGCATCGCGTTCAACACCGACAGCGGCCGCACGCGACCCGCCTTCGGCTCGCGCCAGTTCTCCACGGCCAGAGCGACCTGGGCGGCCAGCGTCGCCAGCGCGGCNGTCGTCACCAGCACGGTGCCGCAGTTGGGATGGACNGCCAGNTGGTGCTCGCCGGCCTTCAGACGNCGGTGGGCCTCGGCCACGGCCGCGCGCACCTCGTCCTCGGTCACATCGCCGTAGATGTTGAGGTGGAAGCCGCGGTGATCGGAGTTGCCCTGGGCGCTGAACCGTTTGTGGCCCTCGGACAGGATGTGGATGGTGGCGTGTTCCAGCCCGTGGTTGCGTTTGATGCGGTTAATCATGTTAGTGGCCATCGTCACAAGGCTATCATAACCCCCNAGACATTACAACCGCNCCCTAGCCGTTCCANATGTTAAGAAATAGAACGCGAATGGCNCGGATGAACACANATCAAAAAAGNCTCTAGNAAGGTTGATGTTGCCATTTTGCCTTTAAGCCCCNTTCCCGGCTTGCCCATAGATAGGCACCTGATCGGCGAANATCNGCCGAATCCGCNCNATCTGCGTACTATCTTTCTATAAAAGNAAACGGCCCNCCCAACGCAATAGTGGGCAGGCCGTTCGCTTCTTCTGGCGGTGGGCTTTACCCGACCAGCTTGGCATTCACCACGATCTCTTCCACGGCCGCCAGCGCCTTGGAGACGGGGCACTTCTCTTTGGCTTCCTGGGCGTAGGCCTGGAACGATTCTTCATCGACGCCGGGCACTTCGGCCTCCACGTCGAGTTCAATGCGGGTAATGGTTGGGCCATCGCCCAGGTGGACCGAGGCGCGGGTGTCGATGCGCGTCGGGGGCACGTTGTTGCGGGTCAGGATGGCCGACAGGAACATGGTGTAGCAACTGGCGTGGGCCGCGCCGAGGAGTTCCTCGGGGTTCGTGCCGCGGCCGTCGGCGAAGCGCCCGGCCCAGGTGTAGGGACCGGCATAGACGCCGCTCTCCAGCTTCAGATAACCGTTTCCTTCTTTCAGGGTGCCTTCCCATTGAGCATCGGCATGACGAATTGGCATTGCAATACACTCCTCTTGTGTGATTTGTTTCGTTTTCCGGACGGGATGTTGGTTAACGCGTGTGGTACCGTCGGACTCCGCGGATGAGTTTAGTCAAAATAGTCCGGCAAGGCCACAGAGAAACGCCTAAAAGGCAGCGGCGTTCATAAAGCTCTTTCGCGCCGCGCCCGCGCTGAGGCGGCCAGGGTGCTGCAGAGTCCGGGGCAAGCAGAGTTGCGCGGAGGGCGCGGAGGCTACGGAGAGAAATGAACTTAACTCGGCGCGCTTAGCATTTTGTGAGCACACGAGCGAAGAGACTTTGATGAAAGGTCTGTGGATATGGGGTTGTGAAGAGCGCGTTCGTATTTTATAGTGATTGGCAGGGGGAAAGAATGGCGAGATTAAAGACGTCTTATAATTGTAACAAATTTCACAATATCGTATAAAATAACAGTATAGTAAGATATCGAAATATCAAATATAAAAATATTATGGCGACCCCCGGACAAATCGTTAAGCCGGGACCGATTAAGGATAGGAAAGGATGATGGACAAGCGAAAAGAACATATCGTCATTGTGGGTGGCGGGTTCGGCGGGCTATACGCCACCAAGGCCATGAAGAACGCCCCGGTGAACGTAACGCTCATCGACCGGCGCAATTTTCACCTGTTCCAGCCGCTGCTCTACCAGGTGGCGACCGGCGGGCTGTCGCCCGAGGACATCGCCTCCCCGCTGCGGGCGGCGCTGAAGGATCAGAAGAACGCCCAGTTCTTGACCGGGCAAGTGATCGATATCGACCCGGAGCGCAAGGTGGTCATCCTCGAGGACGGCGACGAGATCGCCTATGACGCGCTGGTGATCGCCACCGGCGCCAGCCACCATTACTTCGGCCGCGACGACGAGTGGGAGCCGCGCGCGCCGGGGCTGAAGACCGTCGAGGACGCGGTCCGCATTCGCCGGCGCATTTTGCTGGCCTTCGAGGCCGCCGAGCGTGAGACGGATCCGGAGCGCCGCCGGGCGTTAATGACCTTTGTCATCGTCGGCGGTGGGCCGACCGGCGTGGAGTTGGCCGGGGCATTGGGCGAGCTGGCCAAGCACACCATGCGCGAGGAGTTTCGCGCCATCGACACGGCCGACGCGCAGATCAACCTGATTGAGGGGTTGGACCGCATCCTGTCGGCTTATCCCGAAGACCTGTCGGCCTCGGCCGAGGCGTCGCTGCGCGAGTTGGGCGTCACCGTCCAGACCAACAAGCTGGTGACGGAGATCGCCGACGATTACGTGCTGGTGAAGGACGCG
>JAACJX010000241.1 GCA_014237545.1 Ardenticatenia bacterium
CGGTTCCACAGGAGACGCGGCACCATCTGGGCCACCGCCATTCGCATTTCGGACTCTGAGTACATGTACTCGGCATGGGCCTTATAGCGCATCGACCCTTGTAGCCCCGCCAGGATGAAGCCCTTGCGGGCGACCACTTTCCCGTGAATGTCCACCCCGCCCCGGACATCGCTCCAGACTTTTCCGTCAGAGGCGTATTGAGGCCCTGAATCGTGATTGCCGCGGACGTAGACGAGCGGCGCGTCGAGCGCCGAGGTGAGAAAATCAAGATAGTAGAACGGCAAATCCCCGCAGCCTACCAGGAGATCAACGTCCGAGAATAACTTTCGCGTCTGGCTGCTGTAGAGCTTGTCGAGAACGCGATCGCTGACAGCCATAACTCTCATGGGTCAGGCCANTCGCGCAAGTGATTCTGNTCCAATTTGGCCAGGATGGCCTGNTCCAGATCAATNCCGCTGATGCTGGCCAGTTGCANCAGGTAGAGCGCGACGTCGGCCAATTCTCCGGCCAGNGCGTCGAGATCGCGGGCGTCCTCCCGCCACTGGAAATGCTCCAACACCTCGGCCGCTTCCAGCGCCANAGAGGCNGCCAGGTTACGCGGCGTCTGGGGCTTGGGCGAATCGTCANCATACCAGCCCTTCGCGGCCACAAAGGCATGCATTCGTGCTTCCAGCTCTTTNAGCTCCATGATGCGCAGATTTTACCCATAAAATGAAACCGCCGGCCACCTGTAATAAGGGGCCGGCGGCTTTATTCCGGTCAGAAAGCGGGGAAGCTCAGCCAATCGAATGGACCCTGGCGCGCATTACAAGATGCTTCGCCCTTCACCCGCCCTTGCCATTTAGAGCTTCTCGGCGACGAAGGCGGTCAGATCGGCCAGACGCGAGGCATAGCCCCATTCGTTGTCATACCAGGTGACGACCTTGATGAAGTTGCCATCGATGACGTCGGTGGACAGCGCGTCAACGGTCGTAGAGGCCGGATCGCCCTTCAGGTCCATCGAGACGAGCGGTTCTTCGGTGTAGTTGAGAACCTTGCCCAGCCAGCCGGCGTCCTCGGAGGCCGCCTTCAGCGCGGCATTAAGTTCTTCCTTGGTGGTGGTCTTCTCGATTTCGGCCGTCAGGTCAACCACGGACACGGTGACGGTCGGCACGCGGAAAGCCATGCCGTTGAATTTGCCCTTCAGGTCGGGCAGCACCAGGCCGACAGCCTTGGCCGCGCCGGTCGAGGTCGGGATGATGTTGGTCGCCGTCGTGCGAGCGCGACGCAGGTCCTTGTGGGCAACGTCGAGAATGCTCTGATCGTTTGTCATCGCGTGAATGGTGGTCATCAGGGCACGCTTGATGCCAAACTGCTCATGAAGCACCTTGGCCACCGGCGCCAGGGCATTGGTGGTGCAGCTGGCGTTGGAGATGACATGCTGGGTCGCCGGATCGTACTCCTGNTCGTTGACGCCCAGAACGAAAGTCCCGTCGATATCCTTGCCGCCGGGGGCGGAGATGATGACTTTCTTCGCGCCGGCCGTCAGATGAGCGCCGGCCGTGGCCTTGTCGCGGAAGCGGCCGGTGCACTCAAGGACGATATCCACGCCCAGTTCGCCCCAGGGGAGCTTCGCGGGGTCTTTCTCGGCATAGCTCTTGAGCTTCTCGCCATCGACGTAGATGTCGCCGTCGCGTACTTCGACTTCACCGGGGAACTTGCCGTAGGTGGAGTCATACTTCAACAGGTGGGCGTTTGTCTCTGCAGGCATCAGGTCATTGATCGCCTCCACGTCGAGAACGCCCTTGTAGTTCTCGTAGATGGCCTTGAATACCTGACGGCCGATACGGCCAAAGCCGTTGATACCAACTTTGATAGTCATAGATAAATCTCCTTTCGTAGTGAAATGGTAGTTCTGGTGTTAAGTGAGTTGATTCTAGTGGGAGCGCGCCCGCGAGGATTCGGAAGCGCACTATCGATGATTATACCCTATCTTTGCCNGACCTGAAAGTGGTAGCGCGATCTATATGACAAATGTCATATTTTTCTATGTGACAAATCATTTGCCTGTCATTCGAGCAGAGCGAGCACAGCGCGGGCCAGCTTGCTGCTGTCGTGGCGCCAGGGCCGCGCCTCATCCACCAGGTCGCGCGTTAGAAGNCGAACCCCCCTGATGGAACCGATGGGCACNAACTGGGTGTTCCCGCCGCCGGCATCGGACGGTACCGAAAAGTTATCGTTAGCCACAACGACATCCAGGAAGTCGCCGGTCACGTGCTGCCGAAGGGCGTCGACGTGATCAGCCACGGTATAGTCGTCGGTCTCCCCCGGTTGCGTGGCCAGGTTGCAAATGTAAGCAACCTTGGCCCGGCAATGGAGAAGCGCTTCGGCCAGGTCACCNACCAGTAGATTGGGCAGGATGCTGGTATAGAGACTCCCCGGGCCGAGCACGATCAGATCAGCCTGGAAGATGGCGCGCAACGCGGGTGGGTAGGCGCGCGCGTCAGCTGGATCCAGGCGCACGCGCTGGATCCGGCCGCCAGCCTCGGGAATGGCCGATTCGCCGGCAATCTCGATTATCTTATCCTTGGCCAGTGCCACGTCAGCCACAAGCGTCACATTCTGCAAGGTGGATGGCAACACCTGCCCGCGCAGCGCCAGAACGCGTTGTGCCGCCAGAAGCGCCTCATCGAAGCTGCCGGTGATGCCCGTCAGGGCGGCCAATAGCAGGTTGCCAAAGGCGTGGCCGCTCAGGCTCTGCCCCTGGGCCGCCTCATGCCCGTTGGTCTGCACTTGCGTGCCAAAGCGGTATTGCAACACCTGGATCATGAGCGATTCGTCGCGAGCCAGCGCCGCCAGATTGTTTCGGAAATCTCCCGGTGGCAACAGCCCCAGCTCTTTGCGCAGGCGGCCGCTGCTGCCGCCGTCATCGGCTACGGTCACGATGGCGGTGATGTTGCTCGTGTAAGCCGTCAGGCCGCGCAATAGACCGGGCATGCCTGTGCCCCCACCAATTGCCACGATGTGCGGCCCCCGGTCGCGCAGGCGATGGTCGTACAACGAATCGACGACGGCCCCCGGCCCGGCGCGCAGCGGTTCAACGAGATTCTTGCCAAGCTTGACCACAGCCACCAGCATCACCANCCCCCCGGCAATGAGCGGCAGCGTGATTCGCAGCCATAGTGGGAGAAATTGCAGCGTCAACCAGCCGAAGATACCGGATGGAACCCAGGCCGCCCGACTCATGACCAGAAGCAGGTTGATCCAGCCGGCGCCCATGATGGCCGCGCCGATGACCAGAACTACCAGCCAGCGCTTGATGCCGATACCAATCGCCAGCCAGCGCCGGCGAATGTACAGCGACCTCAGAAATGTTGGTTTCTCAGCCATAGGAAACAGCGGTCGCATCCGGCTATAAGGATCTATCCGGCGTCAGAGCCAACCCGGTTACAACTCCGTCGAAATGCGTCTCAGGACAAAGATACTTCNTTGGGATAGNCTCCTCGCGGATATTCATTTNTCCATCACCGTCGAAAGCGGCCGACCATAACCGGCGGGAACTCGCTAAAATTCCCGCTCCATGATGCCGTTTTTTCCGGCTGATAGCCCGGGGGAAATGCACGCTCTTCCAGGGCGTCGAGGCAAAACCCCATTTCCAGGAACGGGCGCAACAACTCTTGCAACGGCCGATGAAAATAAAATTGAGGTTGCGGCTGGCCGCGTAAGGCTATCCCGCCACCGGTGAACGGCGTCAGGTAACCTGCTAATTTCAAATAGTAGCGTGACAAGAGCTGCTTGCCGTTATCTCCGGTTTCCACCAAAAATTGCGAGTGCAAGCCGTTGAAACACGGGTGCATCACCGAGAAAACGAAGCGTCCGCCTGGGCGCAGCAACTGATACAGGCCATCGGCCAGCGGCTCGATATCGGCGATATCAAACAATGCCATGTTGCACACGGCNGCGCCAAAACGCCCCNCCCCCAACGCCAGCAGGGCATCTAAATTCGTGGCGTCGATCACGTGATACGCGATCCGCGACCCATAACCGGCGGAGCGCCGGCGAGCGCGAGCAATCAATTCGGCCGAGAAATCAAAGCCCACTACCTGCGCGCCGAGATCGGCCAGCCGCAGCGCGTAGAGGCCGTTGCCGCAGGCCACATCCAGCACGCGCTCGGCCGGGTGGAGATCCAGCAGCCGGGCGGTCGGAGGCCAGACGAGCATATTGACAAAGTCATTGCCGCCCGTACCCATGTAGTCATCCCAATGCGCCGCGTTCGCATCCCAGGCCCGGCGGGCGGCGTCGCGCAATTCGCCTTGCGTATCGTCTGTCATTGCATTTGGCTCCCTGAACCGGCGTGCTGCTCCCAAAGCTGTCGCGTGATCTCGATGTGGCCGGCGTGTAGCGCCGCGTGCTCCAATGCGTGCAAGAGGGCCCAGGCGACAGTGACTTCGCGGCCGGAGGTAGGCACGATGCGGGCGTCGTTGNGTTCAGCGGGCAAAAGGCGTGACAACACCGACTGACTATGCGCAAGCGTCGCGCGACCGCGCTCCACCCATTGGGCCGNGCCTACGCCGGCCGTNTCGAACTCCGACTCCCGAATCCGCCCCGACGGCTCGCCGCCGGCTACGTCCCCGACCCAAAATCGGGTCGCGCCCAATGTGTGCGCCACGAGCACACCCACGGTGTTCATTTCCGGCCCTGGCGACCAGTCGAAGGCCGCGTCCGGCAGCGCAGTGATAGCGCGCTCAATGGCGCTGAGGGTCGCGGCCAAACGTTCGCTCATTTCCTGATATATCACGTCCATTCTGTCACCTACAAAGGCTCTGACATCGGTCTCATGCCGATTAGAAACAAACGCACTTTTTCGGGCTGGGTGACGGCAAACAGCACCGCCTCGGCCACATCCTGCGCGTCCATCATGCCGCTCAGTCGCGGGTCGTCCTCGGTGCGGCCCGTGCCAAACGCAAACGTGGTGTGGACGCCGCCCGGTGCTACGACGCTAACTTTCACGCCCTGCTCTCGCGTCTCGTAGTCCAGCGCCTGGGCGAAACCAACCTGCGCGAACTTGGTCGCGCAATAGATGCTCTCATGGGGTAGCCCNTTCAATCCAGCGACCGAAGCAACAAANACCACCCAACCCTGTCTCCGCTCCAGCATGCCCGGNAAGAAAGCGGCCGTACAGAGGAAGCTGGAACGCATATTGGTGTCCATCATCCAATCATAATCGGCGGCCGTCAGGCTGCTGAGGGGGCCATATTTACCCACGCCTGCGTTGTTGATCAGGATATCGACCCGTCCAAACTGCTCGAGTGCCGCCCGCTTCAGCCGCTCAACGTCTTGTTCGCGGGTAAGGTCAGCCTCCACCGCCAGCGCCTCGCCGCCAAAGCGGTGGATGCGCTCGACTACCCCGGCCAGTTCATCGGCCGATCGGGCCGTGGCCACTACGCTTGCCCCGGCTTGCGCCAGGGTGACGGCCGTGGCCTCGCCAATCCCGCGACTCGCGCCCGTGATGACCGCCACCTTTCCTTTCAATAACTCGCCCATTTCTTTACTCCAATCTCCCTGCAAAGTCACGCGCGGACCGGCAGGCGACACAGGGGGCAGACGACGATATTCTCTCGGCCATTATATCAGGTTACGCACCACACNGTTTCACCCCTTTTACTCATTCCGATATTCCCCGGGGTATCCAATCTGACGTTCGCCAATCCACAATCCGCATCTTGGGCAGCCACCAGCGCTCCCTCAAACTGGTTCGTTCAAACACGTTTGTCCAATTCTACCGGCTGTTGTATAAGTCGAGTGGCTCGCGTCGCGACAGGCGCGAGCCGTCTTGCGTATGGGAAAAGATTGCAATGCCTGCCAATGTTCAAAATCATAACCGCGCCTATTTAGTCCTGGCCTTTAGCTTAATTGCGATGGGATTCTCCGGCATTTTTGTTAGCTTAGCCGGCGCTCCTGGAGCGGTCTCGGCTTTCTACCGGATGTCCATTGCGGCTCTCGTCCTCACCATCCCCTTCTTTAGAGGCCTCAAAACCTCGGAAACGCCAACCCGACGCGAAACGCTCATCGCCGTCCTTGCCGGGCTTTTTTTCGCCGCCGATCTGTTCTTTTGGAATACGGGCATCCTGATCAGCGGGGCGACCAATCCGACGCTCATGGGCAACACCGCGCCGATCTGGGTGGGGATTGGGGCGATGATCTTCTTTGGCGAGCGGCCGGGGCGTTTGTTCTGGGTCGGGCTGATGGTCGCCATCGGCGGCGCGGCGGTTATCCTCGGCGTCGACGCCCTCNATGACGTCGGCCTGGGGACATTCTTCGGCATTCTTTCCGGCATGTTCTATAGCGGCTACTTCCTGGTCGTCCAGCGCAGCCGGCAGCGATTGAACACCCTGACTTCGTTCTGGATTTCGGCCGTCGGCTCGGCGGCCAGTCTTGTACTGTTCGCCAGATTGCTCGGCCAACCACTGACCGGTTACTCCCATATGACTTATCTCTACCTGATCCTGTTAAGCATCGTCGTGCAGGTTGGCGGGCAATTCGGCGTATCATACGCGCTGGGCTATTTGCCCGCGTCGATCGTCTCCCCTACGCTACTGCTCCAGCCCGTGCTCACGGGTCTGTTGGCNGTGCCGATACTGGGCGAGAAACTCACTGCGATCCAGATGGTTGGGGGCGCGGCGGTGCTGGCCGGCATCTACATCGTTCATCGGAGTCGCCAGGATACCCGCACCGTTACGGAGTAGTCCGGGCCAGAGCGCCGAATAGCGCCTGATTCAATTTCGCCACCGAGCCGATCGCCCTTTGCTGCTCCCTGGACAACACGTCGCCGATGATATTCGCCCCGAAGCGGTGTAGATATGTCATGGCGGCCAACTGCTGGCCGAAAACTATTGCCTGAGGTCCATAACCTCGAAAGAAGGAACGGTAGAACTCGAAATTGCGGCGGCAGATGCTGAACCATAAGGTCACCCAGTCATACGCGGCCGGCCCTACCTCGGCATCGGCCCAATCGATCAGGCCGGTGATGGACCAGCGTCCNCCAACCTCGGCCACCAACAGNTGGTCCTCGGTCAGATCTGAATGCAGCAGGCAAACGGGATCGCCATACCAGNTCATCCGCGAAAGCTCCAACTCTATCCGGGCAATCACCGGNTCGGCCAACACCGTGCCGCGCCGTAAATCGTCGCCGGCCTGGGCCAGTCGGGCTGTGACCAACGTCTCCCAGGCGCTTGCCGCGGGCCATGCGCCGGCTGTAGGCAGAGGGATGGCGTGGACCGCACGGATAATACGCCCCAGCTCCGCCATCACTCCTGTCGCCTGAACCGTCTCAACGCGACCGGCTTCCTCTCGCCAGGCCTCGCCGGGCAGCCTGGAAACGACGAGATAGGGCCACTCAATCCGGTCGTGGAACCGGCCATGGGCCAACAAAGCGGGTGTTCTCGCGACGCGCCCGTGGATCAGCTGGTAAACCGCCAGTTCCCTGTCGAAATCGCGCGCGACCATCGGCGGGAAAAACTTGATGACCGCCGTCTCGTCAACGACGAAGACCGCGCAGGTTCCCGGATATCCACTTTCAACTCGCGCCGGGACGTTGATCCCGCTGGCCGCGCGCAGGCGATCGTCCTGTTGCCATAACTGGTCGACCACCGGCCGCCAGAGACCAACGTCGGTGAAGATCGCCACCCACTCCGCCCAATCCTTGACCGCCGGCAGAAGCCATTCGCTCATACGACGAATTGTACCCGCGCGCCGATGACCACGGCAGCTTTGCCAGTGCAATCGCATATTCAGGTGGACAGAGGATTTGCCCCGCCTCCGACTAGGCATATAATGTCCGCCACAAGTCAACATGAGGTTAGTTAGAATGAACGACAAAAAAGTACAAGCCATCCTCGACCGTCTTAACATCGACGGCGTGAACCTCGGCGTCTGCACCGGCCCGGACGCTTGGTTCGACACNGGCGCCCCGGCCATNACCTCCTATAANCCCACGACNGGCGAGGCGATCGCCCAGGTNGTCCCGGCCACCCCCGACGCCTATGACCACACCGTCGCCGCCGCGCAAATCGCCTTCGAGACCTGGCGCGAAACCCCCGCGCCCCGCCGCGGCCTGGTCGTGCGNGATCTGGGCGTGGCCACGCGTGAGGCGCTTGAGCCGCTGGGNGAACTNATCACNCTNGAAATGGGCAAGATCCGCGCCGAGGGNATCGGCGAAGTGCAAGAAATGATCGACATCTGCGACTTCGCCACCGGCCTCTCGCGCCAGCTCTACGGCCTGACCATGCACTCGGAGCGGCCGAAGCACCGCATGTATGAGCAGTGGCATCCCCTCGGCCCCATCGGAATCATCACCGCCTTCAACTTCCCCATCGCCGTCTGGTCGTGGAACGCGGCCATCGCCGCCGTCTGCGGCGATACCATCGTCTGGAAGCCGTCGGAGCTAACTCCCTTGACGGCCGTCGCGCTGCAGCACATCGCCAATCAGGTCATGGCCGATTACGGCATCNGCGGCGTCTTCAATCTGGCCGCCGGCGGGCCGGAGATCGGCCGCCTGCTGGCCAATGACACGCGCTTGCCGCTCGTCTCCTTCACCGGCTCGACCAAGGTCGGCCGCACCGTCGCCCAGACCGTCGCCGGCCGCCTGGGCCGCAGCATCCTGGAGTTGGGTGGCAACAACGCCATCGTCGTCGCCGCCGACGCCGACCTCGACCTGGCCACGCGCGGCATCCTCTTCGGCGCGGTCGGCACAGCTGGACAGCGCTGCACCTCGACACGGCGCATCATCGCCCACCACGACGTCGCCGGCGAGCTGGCCGAGCGACTGGTGCGGGCCTACCGGCAGGTGCCCGTCGGCGACCCGCTGGCCGAGGGCACNCTGCTCGGCCCGCTGGTGACGAGCGCGGCCGTCGAGCGCATGGAAGCCGCCGTGCGCCAAGCCGTGGCCGAGGGCGGCGAGGTGCTGACCGGCGGACGAGCGCTGCCCGGTACCGGCCCGCAGTTCGTCGA
>JAACJX010000245.1 GCA_014237545.1 Ardenticatenia bacterium
AGGGTCGCCGCGGTCAATCCAATAAACAGGAGGATATAGGCAATAACTGCAAAAAATCGAGCCCGCTGGTTCATGTGTCTGATCAATGAAAACTGTGTTGCCAGCTTTACCGGTAAAGGTCGATAAGCTAGAATGAATTTCAATTGATTTTACTCAACCTCGTTAGAATATTAAATGATTCCTTTGCCCGGTGATTGGGCCTTTGTTGTCCGCAGGAGTTAGCATGAAGATCGGAATAGTGGGGTGCGGTTTTGTAGGCGCGACGGCCGCCTACGCCATGGTAATGAACGGCGTTGGCCGCGAGATCGTTCTGGTCGACCTCAACGAGAAGCGTGCCGAGGCGGAAGCGGCTGACATCCTCCATGCTGTGCCCTTCGCTCATAATTTGAATGTCCATGCCGGGAAGTACCCTGACCTGGCTGGGGCGCGAGTCGTGATCATGTCGGCTGGCGTCGGACAGAAGCCGGGCGAGACGCGCCTCCAGCTATTGGGGCGGAACACGGCCGTCTTTCGGTCGGTCATCCCCGAAATTTATCGGTATGCGCCGGAAGCGATCGTAGTCATCGCCACCAATCCAGTGGACGTGATGACCCATATCACGGCCCAGATCGCCGCCGAATTCGGTATTCCCTCTAGCCGAATAATCGGCTCGGGCACAACCCTGGACACGGCTCGCTTCCGAGCNCTGCTCGGACAGGCCGTCGGTGTCGATTCAACCCACGTNCATGCNTACGTCGTGGGCGAACATGGCGATTCGGAGGTACTGGTCTGGNCGTTAACGAATATAGGCAACATGCCGCTCGAGGACTTCTTGGCGTTGCGNGGGCATTCCCTCAGCGCCGAGAAACGCGCCGCGATCGATAACGGCGTTCGCCATGCGGCGTACGAGATCATCGAGGGCAAAGGGGCCACATACTATGGCGTGGGCAGCGCGCTGACCCGCATCACTCGTAATATCCTGAGCGACCGCCGGGCGATCATGACCGTGTGTTCGNCCACCGGGGAAATCGCCGGGGTCAAAGACGTGACGGTCTCGCTCCCGCGGCTTGTGGGCGGCGACGGCATCCTGGAGACGTACCACCTGCCTCTGAATGGAGAGGAAATGGCGGCTCTGGCCCGCAGCGCGGGGATTATCCGAGGCCTGATTGACCAGTTGCAGACTCCCTAGAAAAATTCCGGTAGGATTCATCGCCCATCAAATCAGGTAGGGCGCTCCTTGTTGACAGGCTGTATGAAGGCCCTCGGGGGTCAATTGTTCTTGCCCCGCCGGCTGTAACGTGCTAATATTAAGCCTTGGCCTTGCAAAAAGGCTGGTTATGGCGGGTGTGGTGTAGGGGTTAACACGTCTGGTTGTGGCCCAGAAGATCGTGGGTTCAAATCCCACCACTCGCCCCAAAGGCTGATGGCGGTACCCATTAGCCTTTTTTGTTGCGCCCGTAGCTCAATTGGACAGAGTATCTGGCTTCGAACCAGGTGGTTGGGGGTTCGAGTCCCTCCGGGCGTACTCTTTTGCCCGAAATGCGAAAAAATAAATGAGCAGGACTGGCTGTTTGAATGCGCCTTTCCTGCTCATTTTCTTTTGCCTTAGAATCTATTGTCTACAAACTCTGCAAAGCCTCATAGACCCGCTGCGGTGTGAATGGGATGCGGCGAATCCGCACTCCGGTCGCGTCGAAGATGGCGTTGGCTATGGCCGGCGCGACGCCGTCTTTGGGAATTTCGGCAATGGCCTTGGCCCCAAATGGGCCGGTTGGCTCATGGGTCTGAACCAAAATCGCCTTCAGCTCCGGCATTTCGTCGGCACGGTAGATGTGATACGGTCCCAGGGCTGCGTTGACCATGCGCCCCTCGCCGTCGTAGACCATCTCTTCGCAGTGGCCGTAGCCCAGCGCCTGCACCATGCCCCCTTCTACCTGCCCTGAGGCGGTGAGCGGGTTTATCGGCACGCCGGCATCCACCGCCATCACCAATTTCGTCACCGTCACTTGCCCGGTCTCCGTATCGACCTCTACCTCGGCGAATTGCCCGGCAAATGGCGGCGGGGAGGCCGAACTCACGTAGGAGGCCGAGGCCATGAGCTGTCGCTGGTCGTGCTGGTGGAGCGAGTGAAGGGCTATTCTCTCCATACTGACAGATTCGCCGTTTGGGGCGATGGCTTGCTGATTCTCAAGGCGAATGTCTGTCCAGTCATCCAGGTCCAGCATCAGGGCGGCCCGCTCGCGAATCTGGTCGGCGAGCTGTTCGGCCGCCCGCTTCACCGCTGTGCCCGAGATGTAGGTCGTGGAGCTGGCGTACGCGCCTGTGTCGAACGGGGTCATGTCCGTGTCGCTGGAGTAAATCACCACATCGGACAGAGGGACGCCCAATACCTCGGCCGCCATCTGGGCCAGAATCGTATCCGAACCGGTACCCAGGTCCGTAGCGCCGACGGTCACGTTGAACGAGCCNTCATCGTTGATCTTGATGTGGGCTCCGCCCATATCCAGGCCGGGGATCGCCGTGCCNTGCATGCACATCGCCGCGCCCAAACCGCGCCGGATGTGGGGCTTGCCGGGAACGGCGCGCCACGTGGGGTCCGATTTGCGCTGCCAACCGATGGCCGCCATGCCTTGCACAAAGCACTCATCCAGACCGCAAGAGAGGATGACCGGCGCGTCGATGACGGTCTTCTTCTCGCCTTCGCCCAACAANACCGCCATGGGCATTGTATCGCCGGCCTGAACCCAATTCTTGCGCCGGAACTCGATTGGATCCAGCCCCATCGCGTGGGCGATTTCATCCATGTGCGATTCCAGGGCGAAGAGAGCCTGCGGCCCACCGTAGCCCCGATAGGCCCCGGGGACGGGCAAGTTCGTGTACACCACTTTGCAATCGAACCGGCGGTGCTCGCAGTTATAGCTGCTGAGTCCTCGCAGGCCGGAGACCGTGAGGACTGTCAGGCCATGCGTGCCATATGCGCCCGTGTTGCCCAATACTTGCATGTCCATGCTATGGAGGGTGCCGTCGGCCATGACGCCGGTCTTATACGTGATCGTCTCCGGGTGGCGCGTCCGGCTGCTATAGAACTCTTCGGATCGGGTCAACTCCAGGCGGACGGGGCGGCCCGTGGCGATGGTCAGGTGGCCGACGATGTCCTCTATTAGCATCTCTTGCTTCACGCCAAAGCCGCCGCCAATGCGCGGCTTGATGACGCGAATGCGGCTAACCGGTAGCCCCAAGAGCGGCGCAACCATGCGCCGGACGTGGAACGGCACCTGGGTCGACGTGCGGATGACCAAGCGTTCGTCGGAATCCCACCAACTAATGGCGATGTGGGGTTCGATGGGCACTTGCTGCACCTGGTGGACGTAGTAAGTGTACTCAAATACGTGGTCTGCCTCGGCAAATCCCTGTTCGACATCGCCCTTTTCGGCGTAGATGTGATGGACCAGGTTGCTTGCGGCGTCGTGGATGCCCTCAGTGTCCGTCTCATCATGGATAACTGGCGCGCCCGGTAAAATGGCTTCGCGTTCGTCGAAGACGGCGGGTAGCACTTCGTAATCGACCTTGATAAGCTTCAGTGCCGTTTCGGCTATCTCGACTGTATCCGCGGCCACGGCCGCTACCCGATCGCCGACGTAGCGGACTTTGTTATCAAAGCTGACCTGATCATGTGGCGGNGGATTGGGATAGGATTGGCCTCCGGAAGCATACTTGACCCGTTCGACGTTCTTGTAATGGACTACGGCGCGAACGCCAGGTAGGGCCAGCGCCTCGCTGTCGTCGATATCGACGATCCGCGCGTGCGCGTGGGGGCTGGTCAGCAGCCGGGCGTAAAGCATGCCCCGCATCTCGATGTCGTCGACAAAGGCCGGATTGCCCTTGGCCAGCTTCACCGCATCGACCTTGGTCTCCCCTTTGCCGACAACCTTCGTCTCCGGCCCGGTATTGCTATGCAGCACAAGGACGGTCGATTTCTTGCGGGTGTCGGTCGTGGGACCAAACGCGCCGTGGGCCGGTGGATCGGGTGGCTCTGGCACGTCAGGTTCGGCATCGCCATCCTCATCAACCGGGAAAGCGGTGACCAGATAGCCGGCATCGACGACTTCGGGCTGGATGTCCGGTGGTTCCTCGCCGCGCAGGTAGGCCGCCGCGCGGAGGACCGCCTGCACCGGACGCAAGTATCCGGTTTCGCGACATAAGACGCCCGAGAGCGCGTCGCGCACTTCGGCCTCTGTCGGGTTGGGATTCTGGTCCAGCAACCCCTTGGCCGCGAGGATCATGGCCGGCGTGGAGTAGCCGGATTGGATCGCCCCAGTCTCGATGAAGGCCTTCTGCAGGGGATGCAAATCGCCGACACGGGCGTTCAGGCTCTCAATCGTTTCGATACTGTGGCCGACGACCTGGCCGACGAGCAGCGTGTCGGCACTCATCAGGCGGCCGTCAATCAGTACCGCGGCCGCGCCGGTCTCGCCGGAATGGCTGCCGAACCGCACGCTGACAAACCCGGCATTGCGCAGGGCATCGCGTAAATTATCTTGGGGATAAGATTGAATTTCTACATCACGGCCGTTAATGTGCAAAGTAACGGACATATCACTCTCCTGATTATTTCCCGGCAGTTGCCGGAAATTATTGGGATTCATCCTGCGCGCGGGCTGAACGCAGGACATTCAGGTAATTGGCGCGCTCCAGAGCGGCCGAATCTCCTATTTGGGCGTAGCTTAGCACGCCGCGAATGTCGTTTACGGAGCTGTATGCGTATGACTCCATCCAGGCACTCAAGTCGTTTGTCAGGGTCGCCAGATAATCTATTCCATTCTGAATCAAGGCTGAGGCCAANATCACGACGTCGGCTCCGGCCATCAGGCCCTTGATCGCGTCTTCAACCGTGTGCACGCCGCCGGTGATGGCCAGATCGGCTTCGGTCTGTCGCGCGAGCAGGGCGATCCACCGCAGCCGCAGGCGCAGTTCGCTCGACGTGCTCAGGTCCAGGCTGGGGATGACCGCCCGGTTAACGATGTCAAAATCCGGTTGGTAGAAGCGGTTGAACAAGACAAGGCCGTTCGCTCCGGCTCCAACCAGGCGGCGGGCCACGTTGGCCATTGCGCTAAAATAGGGGCTCAGCTTGACGGCGACCGGTATATGCACGGAAGAGGTCACGTCGCGAACGAGATCGATGTACATCTGCTCGACCTCATTGCCGGTGACATGTGACTTGGTGGGCATGTAATAGATGTTGAGCTCGATTGCGTCGGCCCCGGCGGCCTCGATCAATCGCGCGTAACGAGTCCAGCCGCTGCTGTAGTAGCCGTTCAGACTACCGATAACGGGAATCGATAAGGCGTGTTTGGCCTGGTAGATATGAGCTAGATAGCTGCCGGCCCCCTGGTTATACTCCTTCATATTGGCGACGTGCCGCAATGCCTCGGGCAATTCATCGGTGTGTTGGCGGTAATAATTGGAAAAGCCCATTTCGGCGAGTTCGATCTGTTCCTCGAATAACGAGTAAAGGACGACCGCGCCGGCGCCGGCCACTTCCAGACGCTTCAAATCATCCAGCTTGTACGTGAGCGGNCTTGACGATACGACAAGAGGGCTTTTCAGGGTGAGACCAAGATAGGAGGTTGCAAGATCGGTCATTGAAATTTGTCCCGTAAGAAGGCGGAATAATCTGCCTATGCACTTGTGATATAGATGCAGAAAGTGGAGCGGCTNNGTGCCGGCTATGTTCGTAAGACCGGCGCAAGGCCATTCCAAAATGGGTCTGTTAATCAACCGGACGTTCCGGTGGGAGTTGTTTACCGTTTCTTTCCACGCAATAACTTGACTCTATTGTACCAAAATTGCAGATAGGTAGGGATTATGAGCACAGAGTGACCCTGTTTGAGCGGGCAGGGGAGCGTAGATATAATGCCAAGTTGGCATAAACCTGTATGAGTAAGCGAAAGAGAGATCTACCAGAAGACGCGGCCGAATACCGGTGCTCGCGTTGCGACAGTATCGTTCCCGTTGATGCTGCCCGATGCCTGATGTGCGGCCTGCCCCGCGAAGACGCGGAGCGCGACGCCGCCTTACAGGAAACCTCAATGGGCCTACCCGAAGCGTCTGCCACTCTTGATGAGCCTGAGGCGCATCCGGATATAAATCCCGGCTCCACCGTCCCTGATGATCAGGTAGAGTTTGTCAGTCTTGTCCAGGAAAAGCGCTCTTCCCTTGTTTTTTGGGTTGTGACCGCCATGGTGGCCGTGGGACTGGTTGCCGGTTGGCTGGCCTTACGCGACCAGGGGCCAAGCGTGATGGCGGCTTTTATTCCCACCACTNCCCCGCTGCCGCCGACGATCACCAACACTCCNACCTGGACACCTCTGCCCTCCCAGACGCTACCTCCCTCAGCCACGCCCGGCCCTACAGAGACCCCCGCGCCCACGAGCACGCCGCGGGACCCGCGGTTCCACACTGTGGCCGCTGGCGAAACGCTGTTTGGNTTNTCGCTCCTCTATCGCATCTCGGCCGAGAGCATCGCGCAATCCAACGAGTTCGACATCAACGCTCCCATTCAGTCGGGCCAATCTCTGGTGATACCCTGGCCGACGGCTACTCCGCCGCTGGAATCCGTTTTGCTGGAGATCAACGGCGAGCAGGTGTTGGCCGACGCCACGAATTGTGAAATCATCGAGATCCAGTCCGGTGATTCGGCCTACGGGTTGTCCGCCCTCAAGGGCGTGCCCCTGGAGGCAATCATCGCCGTCAACCGGCAGACGCAGGAGTCTATCCAGTTGATTCAGCCGGGCGATACCCTTTGCATCCCGAAAATCCTGTATGGTGACACCATCCCACCAACAGCCGGGCCATCGCCGACTCCCTCGCTCACGCCGCCGCCCGAGGGGCCGGCCCTCCTCTATCCGATAGATGGCCTGAGTATTGACGCGCCGGAAGCTCCCGTTCTGCTCCAATGGACAGCAGTAAAAAGCCTGGCCGAAAACGAGTGGTACATGGTTGAAATGAAGGATGATACTGATCGCGATAGTCTGCCGCGTCGCGGTTTCACGCGCGATCCATTCTTTCGCGTGCCGCCGGACTGGCGACCGGCGGTCAACGAACTGCGCCGAATGGAATGGAAGGTCAGCATCATCCAGGAAACGGGCCGTCGCAGCGACGGGGGATTGGTCTACACCTTCGGCGGGAACAGCAGCCGGCCGTCCTATTTCTTGTGGCAGGGCGCTGTACCGACGGCGACCCCGCCGCCAACGGCGACGCCTTCACCGCAGCCATAAAGGGCTTCAGCTAATCTTGCAGAAATGGATTCGTTCGGCGTTCCGCGCCGATCGTTGTCGCCGGCCCATGCCCCGATAGCACGACCGTCTCATCAGGCAGAACCATTAGCTTGTCGCGAATATGGCGCATGAGCAGCTCGTAATCACCGCCCGGTAAATCTGTTCGGCCAATACTGCCCTGGAAAAGCACATCGCCATCGAACAGGACGTTGTGTTCGGCCAGGTAAAAGCAGACGTGNCCTGGCGCNTGNCCCGGCGTGAACATCACNGNCGCCCNCAACTCCCCGATCNCGATGANATCGCCCTCNGNGACGAAAGCGTCTGGCGGCGGTGGNGGGTCGACTGCGAAACCCCACATCGCGGCCGCGGCCGGGGCGCGCTCCAGCATCGTCTGGGCGTCGGCATGCATAGCAATCGGGGCGGCCGTCAATTCCTTCAACTCGCCCAATCCCCCTACGTGATCGAAATGTGCATGCGTGAGTAGAATGTGGCCGACGCTCCATCCTTCTTTCGCAACGTGGTTTTGAATAGCGCGGCCGTCCCATCCGGGGTCGATTACGGCTGCTTTNNNGGTCGCGGTGCAGGCCACAATGTAACAGTTCGTCTGTAGTGGGCCGAGTGGTAATTGGACGATTCGTATAGCCATATTATCTCTATTATGGTTTTGCCGGCTGTGCCTTGGGGGAGCGCAGCAGGTTGCTGCCNAGCGGCAATATTTGTTGGGTTCGCCAGAATAGATAAAAGACTTCGCCCAGGGAGGCGAGATTTAGGGCGAGGGCGGCCGTGGGCAGGCCGGGCCAGCGCGCCCAGACACCGACCAGCAAGGTGACGGCGGTGATGGCCAGGTTAATGCCCATGCCGAAATTGACGAAACGGGTGTGCCGGCCCTGGATNAGCAAGCCCCGGAGCCATGACGCGAGGACGGCCAATGCCGGAAACAGCAGGAACCACGCGAGACTCGACAGCGCCAATTCGCCCACTGCCTGGGTCATGTCCTGAACTGTGAACACGTACCACGTCGACAAGGGAGTCAAAACAAACAATAGCATGACCAGGGTAGTGGTCGAGGTCAGGAACAAACTGAACCGGCGCAACGGTTGGAATGTAGACNCGTCCTGATGCAGGGCGATGACTACTTCCGGCAGCGCCATGGCCGCGGCGCGAGCCATCAGCATGATCTGGAATACCACNGGCCAGGCCGCCAGNGATATCGTCGGCTGATCCAGTCGGGAAAGACTGGAGGTCACCAGGGGTTGGACCATCAGCAACAGAACCGACGTAGCCGCCAGGGGGAGGTGGAACCACAACAGCGAGCGGTAGGTGAGGGTATCGTTTATGGCGGCTGGCGACGCGTCGGCTCGTGGCGACAGGTTGGCGCGAATGATCGGTCGGGCCGATAGNGTGGCGTAAATTGCCTCGGCGATCACCCCGGCCATCAAGCTGAGCGAGCCGATGACCACGCCGGGCCACTGTCCCCAAACGGCCAGGACGGTGACCGTCCCCCCCGAGGCCAGGAGGCGAATGCCTGTGCCATAGGCCACGAACCGTGTCTGCTTGTTGCGGATCATGATCCCTTGCAGGAAGCGACGCCAGCCGATGGCCGCTGTCCAGAAGATCATGATTTTCATGCCCGGTCTAACCCACTCGGCGATCTCGGCGGGCACATCGAGCCATTGATAAATGATCAGGTCAAAAAGAGGCGTGTAGGCTACGAGGACGGCCACAATAGTCAGGGCCAGNCACCACTGCACGGTAAAACGACGGACGAGCAAGTAGGAGGCGTGATCGCGCACCAATGCCGTTGANGTAGCCAGCAGGTTGATGATCGGGCTTTCGATGGTGACGGAGAGGCTGGTGACGATCCCCATCGCCGCCAGCATGATCACTTCATCGGGCAGGCGATTGATCGCGGCGGAGATGAGCGGCCCTTCGGCCGACATGAGCAGCCAACTGGCGAACAGTGGCACCCAGAACCAGAATATGTATCGTTGACGCATGCAATCACTCCAGCGCGTGTGTCAATATTGTGATTCTTAGATGCCTTTTCGCGCTTTCGGTACAATAGTGTTAGAGATTAACCCAAGGCAGTGAGTATAGCATGGCCCACACCGGCCGTCAGTACGCACCTGTCGCCCATTTTCCCACTTCCATAGGAGCTTTAGCATTATGCGGAAAAAAGCTATTTTGATCACCGGCGCGTCCGGCGAAATCGGCCAGGCCCTCATCACTAACCTGGCCGAAACGTCCCCCTTGCCCATCTTGACCCTCGATTTGCATCCCATCCCAAAGGATTTGATGGATTATTGCAGCCACATCGCGGGTGATATCCTCGATACCAAATTGCTCGCGAGGCTGGTGACGGAATACGATTTCGAGATCATCTTTCACCTTGCGGCGTTGCTGTCCACCCGCAGCGAGTTTTCACCCGAACTGGCCCATCAGGTGAATGTCGATGGGACCCTGGCCTTNNTGCACATTGCCGCCGAGCAGTCCCAGCGGCGCGGCAAGCCGGTGAGCTTTATCTTTCCAAGCTCCATCGCCGCCTACGGGATGCCGAACCTGGTGATCAAGGAGCGCGATCGCCAGGTCAAGGAATGGCAATGGAACAACCCGACGACAATGTATGGCTGCAATAAACTTTATTGCGAGCATCTTGGGATTTACTACAGCAAGCACTACCAGCAACTCTCCGCCAGCCGGCCGGTGATGCTTGATTTTCGCAGCCTGCGGTTCCCCGGCCTGATCAGCGCCTTTACTGTCCCCTCCGGCGGGACCACGGACTACGGCCCAGAGATGTTGCACGCCGCCGCCCAGGGCAAGCCGTATGCCTGTTTTGTGCGCGAGGACAGCATCCTGCCGTTCATGGCCATGCCCGATGCTGTTACAGCGCTCCTGCAG
>JAACJX010000678.1 GCA_014237545.1 Ardenticatenia bacterium
CCTGCCTGCGCTGCCACGCCAACGCCGGCGGCGGCGACGGCACGAAGCGTGGCGACCTGTCCTCGGCCGACGCCAACCCCACGATCCAGCACGATTTGCATATGAGCCCGCAGGGCGAGGACATGACCTGCGCCGACTGTCATGACGCGGGCAACCACCGCGTCAGCGGGCGCGGCCTCGACCTGCGCCAGAACGACGCGCCGCAAGCCCTCACCTGCGCCAAATGCCACAGCGAGCGGCCGCACGGCGACTACGACCCGCGCGGCGGCGAATCGCGCGACGCCCACGCCGCCCACGTCGCCTGCCAGACCTGCCACATCCCCACCTTCGGCAAGGACGTCAGCACCGAGATGGCCCGCGACTGGCGGACGCCCGTCTGGTGGCCGGGCGCGTTCGGCGGCCAGGGCGGCTGGAAGCCGGAAGAGGAGCGGGCGACCAACGTCATCCCGACCTATCGCTGGTTTGACCTGACGAGCAACGTCTACCTGCTCGGCCAATCTCCGGCGCAAAACGCCGACGGCGAATACATCTTCGGCGCGCCGCTGGGCAGCGTGTCCTCGACCGGGGCGAAGATCTACCCGATGAAGGAGCACCGCTCCATCGCCGCCCGCCACGACGCCACCGGGCAGATCATCCCTCATTCGACCGAGGTGTTCTTCCGCACCGGCGATTTCGCCCAGGCGGTGGCCGCCGGCGCGGCGCAGGTCGGGCTGGCCGGCAGCTACACGCTCGTGCCCGTACACACGTTCCAGACGATCAATCACGGCGTGGAGCCGGAAGACAACGCCCTGGAATGCGCGGCGTGCCACAGCGACGCGGGCGGAGATGACGACCGGGCCACGCCGCGGATGGATCTGGCCGGCGAGCTCGGTTACGGGCTGAAAGGCTCCCTGGCGACCGTTTGCGCCCAGTGCCACGAGCCGGAAAGCCCGGAAGGGTTCCGCGAGATGCACGATAAGCACGTGGGCGAGGAAGGTTACGACTGCGCCTGGTGCCACACCTTCAGCCGGCCGGAGCGCGGGCTGGAGCGGCCGTAGGCAGGGCGAGTAGCAAGTGGCTGGTGGCAGGGCAGGCGATTGAACGGCCGCTTGCGTTAAGGTAAAGACAGGCCCGCAGGACCCCGGGGGAGCGCCAAGACCTCCGGGGTCTTTTGCGGGAACGGGATTTATTGGCCGAAAACGGGATTTATCCGCCGGCCTCGGCCGCATAATTACGACCAGGTCGATTGCCGCGCGGCGGCCGCATTCCACGGGATCTAGGGTGATCGAGTGTGACTAAAGCCATGCCGCCCATTGACACCACTCCAACAGCCCATTATGCTGTGGATGCTCTGCCGCCCATCGCGCGGCCTTTGGCCTGATTCACGGCCCTCAGTGGGGTCTTCACCGTCAGTTCAATCGAATTTGTGGAAGTAAGGAGAATACGGCATGTCNCGNNCNCGNACNCTCTTTCTGTTGGTGGCGNTCGTGGCNCTNATGGCNGCNGCCATCGTCGNCGCNGCCGCGCCCGCCGGCCAGATCGGCTCGCANCCGTCCGGCGCGCCGCCCGATGGCGGCGTGCAGAACCCCGACGCCGTGGAGCCGCGCACCCCGACCGCCTGCTCCACGCCGCTGACGCAGACCGTCCGCGGCAAGAGCGTCATCTTCGACCAGTGCTACCAGCGCGACTTTAGCCACGGAGGCACCAACTACTCCATCGAGACCTACTATCGCGAGACGGCCAACGCGACCAACACCAACCAGTGCAACGCGACCGAGAACAGCTCCGGCCGCTGCGAGCACGAGCTGTCTAATAACGACGACAGCAACGGCGACAACGTCAACGCCGTGGCCATGGCCGCCGAGGCCGAAGCGGCCATGCGCTTCTACCACGACCGGAACATCGACTTCCTGCCCGGCAGCTCCACCACGCTGCGCATCTTCATCGCCGAAGACCCGCGGCTGGGCGGCACGCCGACCACCGGCAGCATCAACGTCGACGACGAGAACGTCGACAACAACGACGCGCTCAACAAGCGGCTGCTGGCCTTCCACGAGATCATGCANCTCGTCCAGTACAACTACGACGCGGCCACCGGCTGGCAGGACTTCTTCGGCGAGGGCATCGCCCGCTCCATCGAGGACCGGGTAGACACGACGCTCGACGCCGACACGGGCCACCTGTTCATCCCCGAGATCAACGGACTGCTGGGCAGCGAGACCAACCGCACCGACGACCTGAGCACCATCAGCTANCGCAGCGCGCTGTGGTGGACGTGGCTGTGGGACCAGTACCGCGCCGGCGGCGAGGTCGCGCCGGTGCAGGGCTGGCAGGCCATCCTCGACTTCTACACCGAGCTGAACACCGACTCGAGCCAGGTCAACGCCGTGCGCGACTTCATCAGCGCCCAGGGCAGCAGCTTCCGCGATGACTTCATCGACTACACCCTGTCGCTCTTCGCCTACCGCTTCAACCCGGCCGACGACCGGCTGACCTATCTCGACAAC
>JAACJX010000018.1 GCA_014237545.1 Ardenticatenia bacterium
CTGCGGGCCATCGATGGCGTTTCGGTTGTCAGTTCCCTGCGGTTCGCGCCGGCCCAGGTCGGGGAGACGGCTGTTTCGTTGCTGGGCATCGACCCGGCGACCTATCCCGAAGTGAGCGGCCTGACCTTTGCCGAGGGGGGCGACAGCGCCTATGGTGAACTCGACACGGGACGCGTGGCCATCATTAACCCGGTACTGTCTACTATCTCGGGGGCCGACGTCGGCGACGAGATCGAATTGGTAACCCCCACGGGGATGCAGCGCTACCGCGTGGTGGCGGTCGGCGGAGACTATCTGAACGCCAAGATCAATACCGCCTATATCTCCCACGAGAATATCGCCGCTGATTTCGGCCGCGAGGAGGACGTGCTGCTGCAGCTCAACGTGGCTCCCGGGGCGAACGCGGCGGCGGTGGAAACAGANATGAAAGCNCTGCTGCGATCNTATCCNCAATTCCGCCTGATCAACGGCGAGGANTTCATCGAGGAAAACCTGACNATCTTCCAGGCCGCNTTCGCCGGATTGATCGCCCTGGTGCTGTTCCTGGCTATTCCNTCNCTCATCGCCATGCTCAACACGCTGGCCATCGGCGTCATCGAGCGCACGCGAGAGATCGGCATGTTGCGGGCTGTCGGNGCGACGCGCGGCCAGGTGCGCAANGTCATCCTGGCCGAGGCCATCATNCTGGCCGCGTTGGGNACGGCCTTCGGCATTCTCGCCGGCCTTTACCTCGGCTACATGGTGGTCGAGGCGATGAAAGTCGCGGGCTATCCGATGGAGTACGTCTTCCCAACGGCTGGTCTGCTGATCGCTGTCGTCGCCGGCTTGCTGTTCGGCGTTCTGGCCGCGCTCATTCCCGCGCGGCAGGCGGCGCGGTTGGAGATCGTCCAGGCGCTTAGATACGAATAGTGACGAGTTACGAGCGACGGGTGACGAGTGAAGAACTGAGCCGCCCGCATCAGGTAAATCTTGCCTGACGCGGGTGGCTTTTTATATTTGTTTGCGCACTAGAAACGCTAGTTCGGTTTTGAATTCGAAGATTTCGGCCGGCCAGCCGCGCTCGTCGAGCAAGGCGCGGAAGCGCGCCTCGTAGTGGGCGGCCATGCCNTTGCGCCGGCCGCCAAGCGNTTGGGCCGGGAACGTGACAAGCAGGAATGGGGCGCGGACGGCGTCGAGCAAGCGGGCCGGNGCGTGCCTGTCCACGGCCTCGAGGCAAGGCAGTGTCTTGAGAATCAGCGCCAGGTCGCCCGGCTCGTCGGGCGGCGCGCCAATGACGTCGCGCACCTCGGCTCGCCCGGCGACCCCGGCAACCTCGAAGAAAGCATTCAGAAAGACTATCTGGTCGGTGTAGATGTCGTAGGCCGCGTAGTCCGTATCCGGCGTCAGCGGCANCCACGACCGGGCCAGTGGATNCAGGCCGCAGGCGATATCGAGCACGCGGCCGGGCGGGGCGGGCAGAGCGGCGAACACGGTCGCGTAAAATTCATCGAGAATCGGCAGCCGCTCGCGGGTAGAGGTGTGGGCGGCCATGACAGCGCGGCAAGCCTCGCGGAACGGTTCGCTCTCACGTCCCTCTATGACCCCCTCGTGCAGGAGTGATAATGCTCGGTCGTAGTTGATGGGAGCATCTTGGAACGCGCCGCCGGCTTGATGTAAGGCGTTTTTAGTAGCCTTGATAGCCCCTTTAAGGTTCGGCCGGATGGCTAACTCGCGCGCCCCGATGGAGCGAACGAACTCCGGACTGATGTGGCGGTATTTCGCACTCGACAGCACGGCCGCGACCAATTCATCCAGCTTGTCATCCATGAATCCAGTCTAACACAATTCTCATCGAGAATCGGATTGATTATTGGGGTTTGGTTTTCTAGAATCTGTCGCGCCTGTCGCCTNAGTTTCNNNAGACTATATACTTAANCGGCAGGGAGGAATTGAAAACCGAACGTTCTATGTCAAATTGGCATTTGCAGACTATTGAAGACGTTGTCGCACAACTGGATGGCGACATCACGAACGGCCTGAACGATACCGAAGTACAGGGCCGGCTAGGCCGCTATGGTCCGAATGAGCTCATTGAGCGCGGCGGCAAGCACCCACTGCGCATCCTGTGGCAACAATTCACCAGCACGATGGTGCTGATCCTCATCGCCGCGGCCGTGGTCTCCGGCCTGCTCGGGAAGGCGACCGAGACCATCGCCATCGCTGCCATCGTCGTCCTNTTTGCCCTGCTGGGCTTTGTCCAGGAGTATCGCGCCGAACAGGCCATGGCCGCGCTCAAGAAGCTGGCCGTGCCTATCGTGCGCGTCGTGCGCGGCGGCGACCGGCGCGAGATATCCGCCCGCGAGTTGGTGCCCGGCGATCTTATCCTGCTGGAAGCCGGCAGCGCCGTCCCGGCCGACGTGCGCCTGGTCGAGAGCGCCAACCTGCGCATTCAGGAAGCCGTGCTGACCGGCGAATCGGAAGCCGTAGAGAAGGAGACCGGCGCGCTGGTGGGGGATTCCCTGCCGCTCGGCGACCGCATCAACATGGGCTACATGGGCACGGCCGTCACCTATGGCCGCGGCGCGGCCGTCGTGGTCGAGACGGGCATGAATACCGAACTGGGCAAGATCGCCGCCCTGATTCAGGACGTCGGCGAGTCGACCACGCCGTTGCAACGGCGGCTCGATGGNGTGGGCAAGCTGCTGGCCCTGGTGGGCCTCGTCGTCGCCGGTCTGGTGATGCTCATCGGC
Source organism: Ardenticatenia bacterium (assembly GCA_014237545.1). Lineage (GTDB taxonomy): Bacteria > Chloroflexota > Anaerolineae > Promineifilales > Promineifilaceae > Promineifilum. Next base: position 2,730 of record JAACJX010000018.1, read on the forward strand.
GTGGCGCTTAANGAGGACCCGCGCGACATGTTCCTGACGGCCGTCAGCGTGGCNGTCGCCGTNGTGCCCGAGGGCTTGCCGGCCGTCGTCACGGTGACGCTGGCNCTGGGGGCGCAGCGCATGTTGCGTCGCAACTCNCTCATCCGCAAGCTTCCGGCGGTCGAGACGCTGGGCGCGGTNACGATCATCGCCTCGGACAAGACCGGCACGCTGACCGAAAACCGCATGACGGTGACGGTCATCGATGTGGCCGGCCACTATTTGGAACTGATTGGCACGTCCCACCCGCACCCGGCTCCCGCTCTCTCGGGCAACAGCGACGCCTCGATCCGGCTGGCCGAACAGCCGCCGGCCATCGGCCTGGCGCTGGCCGGCGGGGCGCTATGCAACGACGCCTCGCTGCAGCCCGACGCNGAAACCGGCCGCTACGCAGTCATCGGCGACCCGACGGAAGGCGCGTTACTGGTCGCCGCCCGGCAGGCCGGGCTCGTGCGGAGCGAGATTCTGCCCATCACGCCGCGTGTGGCTGAGCTGCCCTTCGATTCGGAGCGCAAGCGCATGACGACGGTCCATCGCCTGCCGGACGACCCGGCGGCGCTGCCCGAAGCGCTGGTCGGTTTGCGCGAGGCCGGCCTTCGCCCCGGCGAGCGTTACATCGCCTTCACCAAGGGCGCGGTCGACGGCATGCTNGACATCAGCNCCCACATCTGNGTNGGCGGCGAGCCGCAACTGCTGGACGACGCCTGGCGCGAGCGCATCCACCGGGCCAACGAGCAGATGGCGCAAAACGGCATGCGCGTGCTGGGTATCGGCGTGCAGTGGATCGACGACCCCAAGGACGAACTGGAGCGCGATCTGACGATGGTCGGGCTGGTGGGCATGATCGACCCGCCGCGGCCGGAAGTGAAGGCGGCCGTGGCCACGGCCAAGACGGCCGGCATCCGGCCGATCATGATCACCGGCGATCATCCCCTGACGGCCCGGTTCATNGCCTACGATCTGGGCATCAGCGACAACGGCCGGGTGAAGACNGGCCAGATGCTCGACGCGATGACGCCGGAAGAGCTGGNNACNGTCGTGGACGAGGTGTCAATCTACGCCCGCGTNACCCCGGCCCACAAGCTGCAAATCGTCGAGACGCTCCAGAANAAGGGCCACATCGTCGCNATGACCGGCGACGGGGTCAACGACTCGCCCGCCCTCAAGCGCTCCGATATCGGCGTGGCGATGGGCATCACCGGCACCGACGTCTCGAAAGAGGCCTCAGACATGGTGCTGCTCGATGATAACTTCGCCACCATCGTCGCCGCCGTCGAAGAGGGGCGCGTCATCTACGACAACATCCGGCGCTTCGTTAAGTTCTCCATCGCCGGCAACGTCGGCAAGGTGCTGGTCATGTTGCTGTCGCCGCTGCTTTTGGGCGCGGGGGCGGCNGTGGCCCTGTTGCCGCTTCAGCTACTGTGGCTAAACCTGCTGACCGACGGNCTGCTGGGTCTGGGTTTGGGCGTGGAGCCGGCGGAGAAGAANACCATGCGCCGGCCGCCCCGCAACCCGCAGGCNGGCNTGTTCAGCGANGGGTTGGGCGTCCACGTGTTGTGGGTCGGCNTGCTGGTCGGNGTGGTGGCGCTGCTGGTCGGCTGGCTCTACTTNGACCCGGCCAACCCGGACGACAAGACGTGGCAGACGATGATCTTCACTACCCTGGCNTTCCTGCAGGTTGGGCAGGCGCTGGCCTCTCGNTCCAGCCGCGAGTCGTTCTTTTCGCTGGGCTTAGGCACGAACCTGNCCCTGCTGGGGCTGGCGGCCGTNGTCGTTGTCCTGCAATTGGCTGTGCTCTACGCGCCGTTCCTNGAGCAGTTTTTCCAGATTGTGCCGCTGGCCCCACGTGATTTNCTGGTGGCCGTTGGNTTCGGNACGCTGGCTTTCCTGGCCATCGANGTNGAGAAATGGGTCATCCGCCGGGGTGGAGAGAAGTAATTCGATAGTCGCCCANNGTGATACACANNCAGCAGNTGAGCGGCCGGCCGCTCATCTGCNGTTTCATCCCTGACNGCGGCCGGCGGGGGCGAACACGAGANTCAGCGCGGGCTCGACGGCATCNATTTCGACGCGNGCCAGCTGGACATTCGCGCTTGTNCGCCCCNTNAGCCGNCNGGCCGTCATCCACGGCGGNTCNTGGGGNACGGCCGGCGTNGCNCCGCGAGTCACCACATCCGTGTCGGCGATGACGCACTCCACAGGCCCATCGGCCGACTCTTCGGCCACCCGGACGGCCACGCGCCATGACTGCCCCTCAAGCGGGGCGTCGCCGCGGCCTAAGAGCCGCCCGAGACGCCGGCCGATACCACGGCCGATGGTCACGAGCTGGGGCGGCCCACCCGCATGGTGAACGGCATCGTCCACCATTTGCCGGTCTTTGGGCGATAACCCGGCCGGCAGCGGCGTGTAATCGAAAAAGCCGGCCGGCCGGCCGCCCTCTGGCACAACCAGGTCACCGCCCCGCATCGTGCAGCGGTAGCAGAACGTCAACTCCCCCTCCGGCACGGTAAGGTCAAAATAAACCGCCGTCATCCTGACAGGCATGACGATTAGGCCCGTTTCTTCGCGAAACGCCCTATCCAGCGCCGCGGCCGGCGTCGCGCCGGCCGGCAAGGGGCGGCCCACCGGCGTCAGGCTGGTGGGGCTGTCCTGCTGCAGGAAGATCCGGCCCATGTGGTCGCTGAGGATGCCGCTGGAAAATAATCTCATAGTTATGTACTCCCTGGGTGAGGGTGAGTTTGCATGACCATAGTACTACCGAGCCTATCGGATATTTATGTACTACTCACGTCGCTATCCAAAAAAGGCGGTTATGATATTTTACTGAACTGCGGGTGTTGCCTACAACGTCGCTTTCAACATCCTGCATACCCCAGTTTCTGTATTGGCTATAGTACCGTAATTCGGGAACGCGTACTGTAAGAGTTGGGCCGGGAGCGCACTCCTGTTCTTTCCCAGATAGGGTGAAGAAACAGGAGGTATTCATCCCACCACCAACAAATCACCCATAGGAGTAACGGAATGAAAGGAGCTAACCCCCAGCGGATAGTCGCGCTTTCTGTCTTGATCCTGCTTGCCCTGGTAGGCGGCGCATTGGCCGATAATTCGGGCATCAACCAATCCCATCTCGCGCCGGTGGTCAATAACGCCGCAGGTTGTTCATCAGTGGTGAACCCCGGCCAAAGTATTCAGACCGCCATTGCGAATTCCCAGAGTGGTCAGGTTATTTGCGTGCGCGGCGGCACCTATCAAGAGCGCGTCCAGATTCGGCCGGCAAATTCCGGCTTGACGTTACAGGCCTATCCTGGCGAAAGGCCCATCATCGACGGCCGGTCGTCGATTCCCTCCAGTAGATTTGACGGGTTGCTCACCATCAACGGCAGCAACGTGACGGTCGAGGGATTTGAAGTGCGCAACTCGGCCGGTCGCGGCATCCTCGTCGCNCAAGTGTCCGGCGATTCCAGGGTGCTGCGGGACGTGATNGTGCGGAATAATATCGTTCGCGGAGCCTACGACATGGGCATCAACGTGAATGGCACCCCGGCACAACGGCCGTTTAATATCCTCATTGAGAACAACAGCGTTTACGACAACCTGTTAAAGAATGCCGGCGGAACTGATAGTGGCGGCAGCGCAATCGTGTTCGTCGATGTGAACGACAGCACCGCGCGCGGCAATACGGTCTATCACAATCTGGGCGAAGGGTTGGTGGCCGACCGCTGGACNTCGGGTCTTGTTTTCGAAGACAACATCGTCTANGACAATAAACATTCNAATGTNTATCTTTCGACGACCCAAAATCCGCTGGTGCAGCGAAACCTGATCTTCTGCACCAANAACCGTGATTACTGGCGCGGCAAAACCTATCTGAAACCAGTCCCCGGCATNACGTTGCGCGACGAGGACTATGAGGGNCAAACGACNAAGCCGCCGGCAAGTTCGGGGCAGGTGATCATCAATAACATCGTTATTGGTTGCGGCAACAATTTTCTGGTCAGCACGCAGTTTGCCGGTGGCGGGCTGAACAATGCGGTNGTGGCCAANAACTCCTTCATCAATGCCCGTGGCGAGTCGGGGGCGGGCGCGNTGAACGTCCTTTTTGAAGGCGATGCCAACTACAAAAACTCCCGATTCGTCAATAACCTGATNCTTCAAACAGATCCGACGGGCCAGCTCGTGCGCATCCTTTTANNTTTGGGCACGCCNGATNTGAGCTCNTTCNCCGNGGCCAATAACCTNTACAGCAGCGCGCCGGGCAAAAACTGGATTACCAACGANCCGGGACGCGTTGTGGCCNATCCGCAGCTGGTCAACCCGGTGATGCCGACGTCGAGTTCCGGCATCCCCGATCCGGCNAATTACGCCCTGCAGGCCAGCTCGCCGGCCATTAATGCCGGAACATCCGCCAGCCAGGTCCTGGATGATTTCTTCAAGCGAAGCCGTAGCGGCGCGCTTGACATTGGCGCCGCTGAACACGGGAGTGGCGGCGGTAATTCGGTCACACCGCCGGCCACGGCCACGCCGCCAGCCACGGCCACGCCGCCGGCCACGGCTACGCCTCCTCCGCCCACGGCCACGCCTGTCGCGACGGGAACTGCCGCGCCAACAACCGAGCCCACGAGCGGCCGCATCATCGTGCGCAAGGAGACGATCCCGGCCGGCGACGCGCAGAGTTTCGACTTCACCAGCAATTATGCGGGTTCGTTCCAGTTGGCCCACAACGGCCAGAAATCGACGGACCTGATCCCTGGGACTTATTCAGTCTCCGAGACAATTCCAACCGGCTGGACCCAGGCCTCGGCCTCATGTAGCGACGGTAGCTCGCCCGGAGCCATAAACCTGGAACAGGGTGAAACCGTTACCTGCACGTTCGTCAATCAGAAAGAAGAATCAGACAGCGGACCGTTGGAGTCAGCCATCTACGTGACAACCAACACCGCCGGAACGGTCGGTGGCGTTGCCTTCGAGAAGGGGGACATCCTGGCCTACGATGGGCGAAATGACGCCTGGTCGATCTACTTCGACGCCTCCGACGTGGGAATTTTGAACTCGTTAAATGACTTTGTATTGATGCCGGATGGTTCTATCCTGCTGGCGATCAGCGGCCGTACGACGCTGGCCGGTTCGTCCGGCTCGTTCAAGCTGCAACTGTGGGACGTGGCCCAGTTCATTCCCCGCAGCCTGGGGGCGGACACGGCCGGCCACTTCGTGATGTATATTGACGGGTCAGACGTGGGCCTTACACAGGCTTCCGAAAAGATAGACGCGCTGGCTCGCCACTCGAATGGAACCATACTCATCAGCACCTATGGCACGGCAAGCGTGCCGAACGGGTCGTCGGTGGTGAAGGCACAGGACGAAGATCTGCTGGCCTTCCAGCCGACTCGTACGGGCGACACGACGCAGGGCAGCTGGTCGCTGGCCTTTGACGGCTCAAAGATCGCCGGCATGGGCGTCGAGGACGTGAC
>JAACJX010000295.1 GCA_014237545.1 Ardenticatenia bacterium
TATCGCCTGATGCGCGACATCGGCTTGCAGACCATCAAGGATCAACTGCTCTATGACCGCGCCGGCAGCGTCCTCTATCTGACCATCTTCCTGGGGCTGCTCATCATCCAGACGGCCAGCGTGCTGGTGCTCAACGTGGAAGGCGCTAACCCGGACGCTAACATCCGCACCCCATCCGACGCCATCTGGTGGAGTTACGTCACCATCACCACCGTCGGCTATGGCGACCGCTTCCCGACGACGAATTGGGGCCGGATCGTCGGTGTGCTGCTGATGACCAGCGGCGTGGCCCTATTCGGCGTGTTCACCAGCTTTCTGGCCAACACCTTCCTCTCGCCGCGCGAGAAGCCCCAAGACGAAAGCCCGCCGCCGGCCGACGGCACGGCCGCGCGATTGCTGGAATTGAGGCAATTGCTGGAGGCGCAGGAGAAAACAACCGCGGCCCTTCGATCACAACTCAGCGAGCTTGAACGTTCGATTGAGACGTAGGGCGCGCCGCCCAGCGGAGTCCTTCTGATGCGTTGCCAGCAGACGGTTCTCCTTATATGACCCGATTCATTTGATTTGCTCATGGATACGACACAATCATTCAAAGATCGCTTCGCCTGGCCCAGGCCGTTTGTGGCGCTGCGCGGTCTCGATCGCGCGGGATGGGCCGCCGAGATTCTGGCCGGGATCACGCTGGCTGCTCTGGTCATTCCGCTGAACATCGGCTACGCGGATGTCGCCGGGTTGCCGCCGCACGTCGGTCTGTACGCTGGCATCGTGCCGATGATCGCCTACGCCATCTTCGCCNCCTCGCGCCACGTCGTCGCCAGCCCCGACGCGGCGATCGCCGCGCTGATCGGCTCGNTGCTGGGTGTGCTGGCCGTNCCCGGCAGCGACCGCTACGTGGAGCTGGCNCTGGCGCTGGCGATCATGTGCGCCGCGTTCTTNGGNTTNTTCTGGTTTTTCCGNCTGGGCTTCCTGGCCAATTACCTGTCACGCGCCGTGCTGGTNGGTCTGGTGGCCGGACTNGGCATCGAGGTGCTGTTCAGCCAGATCCGNAAGATGATGGGCGTGACGGTNGAAGCNGAGGGCTTTTTCCGCGAAGTNGTCGCCACNATTCAGGCCATTCCGGAGNCCAANTGGTACTCGCTGGGNCTCGGTCTGGCCAGCATCGCCATCGTGCGGCTGGCCAAACGGTTCGCNCCCAGGGTTCCCGGGGCGCTGCTGGCGCTCGTCGTGCTGACGGCCGTCGTGGCGCTTTTTGACCTGACGGCCTATGGGGTCAAGGTCCTGGGCGAGATTCCGGCCGGCCTGCCGCGGCTGACCATTCCGCAGGCGACCTTCGGGGAATGGATGAAACTGCTCCCCGGCGCGCTGGCCATCGTCGCGCTGACTCTGTCGGAGGGGCTTTTGCTGGCCCGGCGCTATGCCCAGCGCTACGGCTACCGGATCGATCCCGACCAGGAGGAGTTCGCCTATGGCGTTTCGAATCTGGCCGCCGGACTCACCGGCGGGCTGGTGATGGGATCCAGCGCGTCNCGCACGGCGGCCATGGACGACGCCGGAGCGCGCACGCAGTGGCCCAGCATCGTGTCGGCCGCCATCATCACGCTGGTGCTGTTGTTCTTCACCGAGCAGCTGGCGCTGCTACCNACGGCCGTCCTGGCCGGAATCGTGGCCAACGCCGTCCTCAAGCTCATCGACGTGGGCGAATTTCGTGAATTGTACCGGCTGCGGCGGTCCGAATTTTTCATCGCCGCCATCTGCACCCTGACACTGCTGGTCCTGGGAACACTGCTCGGCCTGACCATCGCCTTTCTGCTGACCACCATCGAGGTCGTNCGCCGCGCGGCCAACCCCAAGACGTCAGTGCTGATCGCGCGCGNCGAGGGGCAGAGCTACCAGCCCCAACCGGTGGCCGACTACGCCTTCACNGCGCCGGGCATCCTCGTCTACCGCTTCGGCGGCCCCCTCTTTTTCGCCAACGCCACAGTCTTTCAGAGCGATGTGGAGACCATCCTCGCTGNCCAGGACGGCAAAATCGAGCATTTCATTTTCGACGCGGAGGCGGTCAACGACATCGACACCACCGGTCTTGAGGCTTTGGAGAATGTAATCGCGCTGCTGCGCGGGCGCGGGGTTCGCTTCGCGGTCAGCCGCGCCTACTCGCCGGTGCCGGGCCTGTTGGCCCACTACGGCCTGCTAGAACATATCGGCCCGGACAACATCTTCGAGACAAACCGGGCGGCCGTGGCCGNAGCCGAGCAGCGAGGCGAGCGCGCCGTGGGGTAGGCGAAGGTCGCCGTCGGGGCGTTTGCCTAGTTGTTCACCTGCGCCANCGTCATTGCCAGCGCCACGCCAAAGCCCAGCACCAGGAACAACCCCGCTTCCTTGCCCCCATGCTCAAATGACTCGGGGATCATCGAGTCCGTCAGCATCACCAGCAGCGCCCCGGCGGCAAAGGCGTCGACCATGGCGCCGGTTGCGCCGGGCAGGGCTTGGCCCAGCGCGTAGCCCAGCGCGGCGGCGGCGATGCTCAGACCGCAAACGGCCAGCCACAGCCGGGTGATCTTGGGCCGCGCCCACCCGCCGGCCAGCATGCCCACCGTGCCCCCCAGGCCCTGGGGAATGTTGCTGATGGCCACGGCGAAAATNAAGGCCAGCGAGACCTGAGGCGAATGGACGAGGGAAAGCCCAAGCACGAGCGATTCGGGCACGCCGTCGAGCATTGAACCCAGCAAGATGCCCGTCCCTGACCCACTGGCCTGATCGCCGTCGAAGTCCATGCGCCCCTCGCCGCCCAGCCCATCGACCCACTTGTCGGCGAAATAGAACGTNAGCGCGCCGGCGGCAATNCCCAGCGCCACGANNTATTCCGCGCCGGTTTCNTCGGCCACCGCGCCGAGAACTAGCTGATAGGCGGCGGCGCTGATGATGGCTCCCGCGCCGAAGGACATGATCAGTCCGGTCCATTTCAAGCTGATCAGGTTGCGATAGGCCAGGACCATGCCAATCAGCAGCGTGACGGTAGCCAGGGCGCTCCATAGAATTGCGTTGATCATGATGTCACTTTCCTGATTCCGAATTTTCTCGTCCGTTTGGCCCGACGCGCCAGGCAATCCAAGGACGTGGATCTAAAAGACGGCTCAAGCGCTGAAGGCGGGCCGCCATTGTTGGACGCATGCTCATAGCGTAATGGATCGTGGAAACGGGTATAGCACCAAAGTGATGTAGATTAGGTGTAAAAACGGGGAAGAAACGGCCACGCGTGAATGGTCTCCACCAGCCGNTCCACATCCGCCGGCGTGTGCTGCGCAGAGAACAGCAGCCGCACCGCGCCGCCGCCGGGGTTGTCCGGCGGACGAAACTGCGCCACCGGCCATATTCCCGCCCGGCGCAGATGTCGCCCCAGCCGCAGGGCCGCCAGCGGCGTGGGGGTATAGATCGCCTGCTCCGGCCACTCATGCGTGGACCCGACGCCGGCCCCGACCCCGGCGCGAAATTGCCGCACCCGCCCCAGCAACCGGCGGCGCAGCCGGTCCCCTTCCACNGCGTGGNCGCGCGTGGCGGCCAGCGCCGCGGCCACCACGGGCAACGCCGGCGGGCTGTTGTGGCTGTGGGTGAACGCCGTCGCCCGCAGATAAGCGATGAAGCCGGCCGGCCCGGCCACGAACGCCAGCGGGATGCCCAGCGCCTTGGCCAGCGTGGCCACGTAAACCACCCGGCCGGATGGCGCGGCCGTGTAGGCCATCACGCCGCCCCCGCCGCGGCCGTAGGGCCTCACCCAGTCCGGCCCATGCCCCATTAGTCCCAACCCCTGCGCGTCGTCGACGTAGATGGTGGCCCCGTGGCGTTCGGCCAGCGCGCCGAAGGCGGCCAGCGGCGGCGGCTCTCCTGCTGACATATAGAGGCCGTCGCAGACGATCACCTTGTCTCGCGCCGCGCACCGGTGGAGCAAGCGGCCCAGGTCGGCCGGATCGTTGTGGGCGAATCGCATGGGCGTCGCGCCGGCCATTCGCGCCCCAGCGGCGCTGATCGGGTAGGCGCACTCGTCCAGGAACAGCGCCCCTCGCGGCCCGGCCAGCAGCGGCAGCACGTCGTGGGCAGCGTGGAGCGTCGAGGTGAAGAGCAACGCTCGCTCCTGGCCCACCAGCCNGGCCAGCTCCCGCTCCAGCGCGGCCGTGAGAGAGTCGGTAGCCAGCAGGCGCGGCTGGCTCAGGGCGACCGGCCAGCGCCGCAGGGCCAGCNCCGCNGCTCGCCGCACGGCCGGGTGGCCGGCCAGGCCCAGGTAGTTGGCCGCGGCGAAATTGAGGAGCGGCCGGCCGTCGACCCAAACCCGGCCCTTTGCGGCGGCCAAAACCGGCTGCTGGAACATGCCACCGCGCCCGCCCAGTTGGCCCACCAAACGCGGCCATGCCGGGTCGCGCCGCGCGACCAGATCGTCGAGCGCGGTCATGCCCGGTCTAGACGAGGGTTATCAGCCGGGCGGCGACGTCGCGGTTGCCGAGGATCCGGCCCGCGTCGGCCCTCACCCGCCCCGGCGGCGCAGTCATGAGCCGCCGGTCGAACACCCAGCGCACCCGGTCNGGCGAGCCGAACGCCAGACGGTCGCGCCGCGCCTGCCGCCGCATGGCCGCCGCGTGCAGCCGCCGCCAGGGGAGAAGCCGGTAATGGACNCCGCGATGGCCNACGACGATGGCCAGGATGGGCTGGCCGTCGGGCGCGAANGNGATGCGNCGNTCGTANTGNANNTCGCGCCGAAAGCCGGGGGAGCGGGNGGCCAGCNGTTCGCTCAGGCGNATCGCCATCCGGGCNGCGGCCCGGGCGTAGGGGCTGTCGAAGTAGTCNTCTACCACCCGGCCGACGCCGGCCACGGCNTNGAAGCGGTTGAGGAAAGCGGCCAGNGCCGGGCCGCCGGCCCGCAGTCGCCCGNGCCACACGCCGCGCAACAGNCCCAGGCGNGCCAGCGAGCGGNGGGCNGCGGGGCTGAGGCCTTCCACCTGAGCCGGCTCGCCGGGCGGCAGATCATCTCCCCCGGCCGTNGCCGTCCCGTCATCGAGCGGGATGACGTCNGGCCAAANCGGCCACGGCGCGCCCCAGCCCCTCCGGCGGGGCCACTTTTNCCCGTGCCANTGNTTGCCNGGGCGGCGTATGCCCGGCCGCCGGCGGNCGGGGCCGGCGATTCCCCGTCTTGGTCGCGCGGCCGTTCCCGCGACCGGTCGCGCCGCGCTTCGCGTCATGCCCCCACCTCGTCGTCTGCCCATGTCGCGCCTCCTTGCCTTCTATAGCTGGTAATCGGCCAGCGACGGCGGAGCCAGCGCCGGATCGCTGTGAATGAGTTTCTCGACCGCCGCGCGCTCGCTAGGTCGCGCCGTGGCCCGAGCCAGCGCCGGGCGCAACGCCGGGCGCGGGCGAGCCCGGCCCATGAGCCGGGCGATATTGCCGCCCAGCACCAGCCGTTCATCGGCCGCCGCCAGGCCCAACAGCTTTACCTTGTGTAGCTCGGCCGCCGGGTGCAGCCACGGCCCGTCGGAGCCGAAGAGCAGCTTCTCCGGCCCGGCTTGCCGCACCGCCATCTCCAGATAATCGAAGCGGTAAACACCCGACGTGTCGCCGTAGACGTTGGTGTGGCGGGTCATCTGGTCGACGACCTGCTGGTGGGCCCGCCAATCGCCGCTGAAGCTGCCCAGATGGGGGATGATGAAATCGACGTCCGGATATTGCGGAGCCAGCATGTCTACCACGTGGGCCTGGCCGATGACGTCGACCAGCACCGGCAGCCCAAAGGCGCGGGCCACCTCGCACACCTCGCGCGTGGGCATGGCGTCCCGGCCGTGGACCTTGATGCCGCGAAATCCCCAATCCCGCACGGCCCGGCCGACCATGTTCAGGATGCGGCCCGCGTCGCGGTCGGCGTGGACGAAGGCAAAGCCAATTAGCCGGTCGGGGGCGCGGGCCACGATGCGGGCCACCTCGGCATTGGCGCGGGCATAGTCGCTATGGAACGGGGCGAAGACGACCGTCCGGTCGATGCCCGCCGCCCGCGCCCGTCGCAGGTATGGCCCGAGGGGCGCGTCGGTGTTCCACGGCGCGGTCATGCGGTCGCCCTTTCCAGCGTGGCAGTGGCAATCGATGATCATCGCTGGCTCGTCGCGGATTCAAGGACGCCACCCTGGCAGGCGTTCATCGCGGGTCCAGGTCGCCCAGCCGGGCGTAGAGATAGCGGCCGGGGCAGGCCGTGCTGCCCACGTCGCGGTGGCCACGCAGCGTGAAGTCGGGCGTCAGGTAGCCGTCGCGGATGCCCTGGGCCAGCAGCGCCCGCCCGGCGTCGATCGAGGCCTGGGTCGGCGGACTGGTATCGTAGTTGCCCGCCCAGCAGAAAGCCAGGCTGTTGCTGTTGTAGCCCTTGGTGGCCCCATTGACCCGGTTCCAGCCGCGCCCCTCGTAGACCCGACCCGAGGGCATGATCAGGAAGTTGTAGGCGATGTCGCACCAGCCCTTGGTGTTCTGGTGGTAATTCTGCGTGCCGCGCATGGCCGATTGCTCGCCGCTGGTCGTCGTCGGCGCGCTGCCCGCGGTATGGTGGATGAAGGCATAGCGCACCGGCACTTTGAGCGTCTGCACGCACTTGGGCGCTTTTGCCCCCCAGCCGGAGCGGGACACGATGGCCACGGCCGCCGGCGTGGCCGGCGTTGGCCGGAGCCAATCCCAAACTGCGCCAAAAAACGGATCGGCCTCGTCCTGGGCCATGTACTCCCTCGCCCAGCGCCCGACCTTGCGCGGTGGGCGGCGGCCGTAGAAAAAATGCACCGGCAGTCGCTCGCCATACAAGGTTACTATGTGGAAGTGGGGCAGCTGCCCGGGACGATGGGCGCGGTCATGGACAACGTTATAACCCTGAAGCCCTTCCTGGCGGGCATAGCGGTGCGCCATCTGCCGTGCTTCCTTGCTGCTGCTATACCAGAAGTTTGTTTTGGGAATTCCGGGGTTGATGATTTGAGTCATGATGAGTTACTCCTTGGCGAGCCGTAGGTCAACGGACGCGCACATGCGCTCGCAACGCCGGCCGCACCAACCGGTCGCGAATCGACAACCATTCATCGGCCAGTCGTTTGAATCCCGGCTCCGTCTTCACTAATTTCTTCCCGCCACGCTCGGGGTGGCGGCCGAAGAAAACCATATTCGTCAACTGGTTCACGTCGCGCCGGCCGCCGGCGATCGCCTGGCGCACGGCCAACGTTTCCCGGCCGGGTTGTGGAGCCTGACCGCGGGAGGGTTGGACCGGTGGTCGCGCCCGGCCGCGGCGGCCCCAATCGCGCCACTCATCGGGTATCGGCCGGCCGCTGCCCACCTTAAAGCCCGGTCCGCCGTCCTTCAGCCCATATTTATCGATGGCCCATTGCCCGACGTGGTACCAGATATCGGGGCCGGGATCGTTTTCCCGGGTACCGCTCGACTGACGGTGGGCGAGGATATGGGTCAGCTTCATCCCCGACTCGCGCAGGAGATGCTCCACCAGATAGCGGCCGGAGTCGATCTGCGCCTGGGTCAACTGGTGGCAGCCGTGGTTGGGGCAAGGCAGTTTGTCGCACTTCGGCTGCCAGCACTTGCCCCGTATATTAGGGAAGTTTCCGGCAAACTCGACGGCCACGCTGCGGGCGTTAAAACCATTTGAGGCATACATCAGCGCCTCGATCGGTTGCAGTTGCAGGATTCGGCCGTCTTCCAGAATGGCGTAATGGACGCCGATCGTGTCGTACCCGCCTTCCTTGCGCCGCCGGCAGCAGGCCATCTGGTGCAAGACCAGCGCATAGACCTGACTCTTGGAGCGCGGCCGCGGATGGCCTTTCTCCCGTCTGGTCTGGCGTGTGCGGGGCGAATGGGTCCGATCTTCGATGCGCGGCCGCCCAGCCTCAGCCTCAAACCACTCCATCAGCTCGCTCTCGCCAAAGGCGCGCCGGTAGCGACTACCGTGCTGATCATTTTTTGTTTCGCGCTCATTCTCGCAATCTCGGCACATAGCTGCATCCTTCCGCCGGCCCGGGCGGTTCTCGTTATCTGGTCAGGGGCCAATGCGGCCGCGTCGATAATTGGTCATGACGCTCCCTGGTAGGCTACTCTAGTCACACCGATCAGCGCCAGGACGGCCCACGAACCGATCAGAGTCAAATAGACCACCCAACCGGCGGTTTCGGAGCCGATAAAGCCGAGCGGCTTGCCCGCCTTGGCCCGTCCCAGAAATTGCCCCGTTTCAGCCGTCAACCCCAAGAGCGCCTCCAGTTTCTGGCCGCCTTCGATCAGCAACTTGCAGCGTTGGATGCCGCGCAGTTCGTAGAAGAACAATCCCAGCGTGACCAATAGGCCAAACACTCCCAGCCCACTTAGGAGCCAGGGGTTTACTTCGCCTTCAGATCGATCTAGGAAGACGACGCCCGCGCCGGATACAATCGGTAGCAGCGCCAGTAACTGGGCGCGAAACGTGCTGATCTGGTGATAGCTTTCGCACAGTTTCTCGTAGGCCAGTTTATAGTCTGGGGTATCTGGCGCTGCTGCCGTACCATTGCTCATGGCGATCTCTCTCGTTCTCTACCTACTCCACCAACTCAAACATCGATTCGGCCGCCCGCGACGGGTAGGTGCGCGGGCCGGTGGCGATGATGTTCGTCGCCGGTTCGGGGCGCATAAAGCGGGCCGAGCCGACCGACTCGGCGCTGGTCAGCCACTCCTCGGCATCCTCGGCGATGTCCAGTAGCAGCGTCTCGAACTGCGCCCGGTCGGCGTTGAGGATGTGGGGTTGCGACAGCCAGCGCAGGATGTTGCGGCCGGTGATGGCCATCCGGCTGCGGGCCGAGACGTTGACCGCGGCGCGCTTGAANTAGCGCAGGTAGATCTCCTCGATGGTGTCCCACGGGTTATCCACGCCGTAGAGTCTCATGATGTCGTCTGAGCCCAGAATCTTGAACGCGTCCTCCAGCAGTTGCAGCAGCTCCACGCGCATGACGTTGAGATGGCCATAGGAGAAATGCTTCAGATTGTGGCGCAGGTCCAGTCCGGCGCGGCGCACGATGGCGATGCTGCCGTAGCTGGGGTCGCTGGCCCGCGGCCGGACGACCTCGGAGATGCGCTTGTCGCGCCAGAAGACGGCCACACGGTTGTTGAAGTTGGTGAACAGCCGGTGGAAGTCGCGGTTGGCCGTCGCGCCCGGCGCGGGCTGGGCGCTGCCGTAGCCGAAGGCGCGCAAGTAGCCCTGATGCCGGTCGCGCTGGGTGAACCGCAACACCTTGCGCCGGTCGTACTGGTAAAGCCGAAAGGCGCCGTCGCCTGAAGACAGTCGCACCGTGCCGGCCGTGAAGAGCTCCTGGAGCTTGAGGACAGCCGTGAAGGCACCGATCTTCTCGTGCTGCGAGATGTAATAGAGATCGCCCAGGGCCAGCAGTCGCTCCGAGGTGATCGCCTCGTCGAAGGGCTGCACGCCGTCGGGGGCGCGGGTGACGGCGAAATCAATCGCCGCTTCCGGCCCGATGCCCGCCAGCTGGGCCAGACCCAGATCGGGTGGCGCCGGCTCCTGGGCCCGCGCGGCGATCAGCGTTTCTAGTTGGTCGCCGAGCATGCTGGTCAGCAGGACGCCGAGATTGGGGTCCTGGATCAGGTCCGGGCTTAGCTGGGCGACCGCGTTCTGCAGCAGCGCCGCGAACTGATCGAACACCTGGTCGCGTTCTTTTCTGGTCTCCTGTGACGGGCGGCCAATGCCGTTGCCGCCGAAACCTCCGTTTTGTCCGTAATAGTTATTTTGGGCCATGCTCAGCCTCCTTTCTAATCGTCATGCGCCTCGCGCGGTTTGCCATTTATGCGACTATGCCTGCCGGCCGCGACGGTCACGGGGCGGCCGGGGCAACTCGCTGTTTCTATGCCCCTAAAATTGTTCCAATTGGACTTTCAGCTCATTCAGGGCCACCAGCACCGATTCCTGCGCCAGGCCGGGATGCGGCGGATCAGGATCTTCAGCCTCATTAACAAGATCGTTAACCAGGGGAAGGTGATGATTCTGAACTACATCCAGCACTCGTCTTAAGCCCAATCGGCCGCCGCGAGCGATCATATCGGGTCCCTCCGCGTCGGCGATGCTCTCGATCCAGGCAAGGATGGACTCGATGCTGATCTCCTCGTTGTTCGTTGTGTCGGTGATGAAGGTGGTCTGGCATTCCGCCTGGCTCAGGCCGACCGCGGCCATGGTGTCGCGCAGGTCGCGCGTGGATTGGCCGACGCCGGCCAGCAGTTGCGCGGTATAGGCCAGTCGCCCGCTGAACGAATTGTCATTCGGCGACGAACGGGTGGCGGCGAAATAGTCATCGAATGCCCGCCCCAGCGTGTTGACGTGCCGCTTGAGCAGTTTCATGGCGGCCAGCAATTGAGCCTCGACCGGGGTGACGAGCTTTGTGTTGCCAAGCTTGTCCTTCCCATCCAGCCCCAACGCTTTCCTGAGCTCCTTCAACTGACCCTTGTTATTGACGTCACCTTTCAAACTGGTGAGAATCTCATCCACGCGGCGCTTCCGCGGCCGGTCGACCCGGCTGGCCTCCACGATCAAGGCGTCCAGATCGGTTCGGATCAGTTCCACCAGCGCTTCGGCTAATTCCTGGTCGGTACTGGGCGAAATAGAGCGCAAGGACAACAGGATCGTCCTGGCCTCGTCGGCGATCAAATTAACCTCGCGGCTCAGTGTGCCCTGGGCGGCCGACAACTGGCCACTTTCGGCGGTCATGACCACGTAGGTCCGCACCGGCTGGCGCGAGATCTCGCCTTCGGCCGGGTCTTCGGGGAACGTGCCGCGCAGGGCGGCGAGGAATGTATAGGGATCAGCCCCGGCCGGGCGGCCCAGCACCCTGGCGACGGCGGTATC
>JAACJX010000350.1 GCA_014237545.1 Ardenticatenia bacterium
GATGAATCAACCTTCGGCAAACGGGGATTCCCCCACACCTGTTCAATTTACGTCGGTTAACTATGGCGGGCAGGCCGTCATTGAGGGCGTTATGATGCGCGGGTCGCGCGCCCTGTCCGTAGCTGTTCGCGATCCCCAGGGGAACATTGTCGTCCACACTGAGCCGCTCGACACCCGCATCTATGGCGGCCGTCTGGCCAAAATCCCGTTTTTGCGCGGCCTTACTTTACTATGGGATGCGCTCGGCCTCGGGATCAAAAGCCTGCTCTTCTCGGCCGAAGTTGCCCTCCAGGAAGAAGCCAACAAAGATGCCGATGGAAACCCGGAAAAGGTATTCGAAGGCCCGGTGCAATGGACCCTGGTTGCCTTCTCACTTTCCCTCTCCATCCTGCTGTTCTTTGTATTGCCGACTTTTTTGGCCCATCTTATCGAACGGGTCGCCGGACTTCAGGACTATTCCGTGGCCGTCAACTTCATCGAAGGCGCCATTCGCCTTATCCTACTAATCGGCTACATCTGGGCGATCGGCCTGATGAGCGATGTCAAACGCCTCTACGGCTACCATGGGGCGGAACACAAGACCATCAACGCCTATGAGGCCGGGGCTGAACTGACACCGGCGTCTGTGGCGCGTTTCCCCCTGGAACATCCCCGCTGCGGCACGGCATTTCTGCTGAGCGTGGTCGTGATTTCCATTCTGGTCTACAGTCTTTTGCCGCCGCTTGACCTCATCCCGCGCATTCTTTCGCGCCTGGTTCTGTTGCCGGTGATTGCCGGCATCGCTTATGAGTTCCTGAAGTTTACAGCCGCCCACCAAGGTAATGCTCTGATTAGGCTGATCACCAAACCAAATCTCGCACTCCAGCACCTGACAACCCGCGAACCGGACATTGACATGCTGGCCGTGGCCATCGCCGCATTCAAGAACGTATTGGAGTACGAACGCAGCCAGACCGCAGTTCAAATGGGTGATACAGTCCTCGCCCCAGTTGCCGCGCAAGGCGAAGCCTGAGCTCTCCTACTACATATATCACGGCACTGTTCATGTCATCTGCTCCCGAGCTCTTCCCGCGGCCCGTGACCGTTGCAGTACCGGCGACGAGCGCCAATCTCGGGCCTGGCTTCGATTGCCTGGGTCTGGCCTTGGAACTGCGAAACAAGCTGGTTCTCCGTGCTACTGGTCCAGCCCTCGTATTTAAATCGCACTTAACCCGCTATGAGATGCAAGTTGAAGGAGTCGACGCACACTTAGTGCCGACAGATGATTCCAATCTGGCTATCGAGGCTGCTGAAACGCTGTTTGATCGAATTGGCTATTGTCCCAGCAAGTTGGTGATGCGAATGTCAAATTGCATACCGGTCGGCAGCGGCCTTGGCAGTAGTTCCTCCGCCATCGTCGCCGGTTTGCTGGGGGCCAATGCTCTGTTCGACGACCCTATTCCGCGCGATGAGCTACTGCGGATCGCGGTCAGCATGGAAGGGCATCCGGACAACGTCGCTCCGGCTTTATGTGGCGGGCTTGTTTTGGGCGTCTTGCCGGATGAACCCATTTACAACATTTGTACAATTGAATGTTGCTGGAGAAACAGATACCAAATTAACCGTTCCGCAATTATCCGTACTTCCATTATTAACATCAGCCGGAGTAATTGAAGCACTTCCATTTGCATCGAGCTGAACAGTAATA
>JAACJX010000291.1 GCA_014237545.1 Ardenticatenia bacterium
GACCGAGCCAATTGTGACTCCCCCCTGCTCCCCTGCTCCCTTTCTCCCTCGCTCTCAACTGGCGGCCGTAATTGCCTTCCCACCGGCACGCCGCAAATCGTCAGTTCCCCCGCCCGGCCGAAGTTGGTCTGCACCAGCGCGCCAACGGTGTAGCCTCCTTTGTCGGCCGGCAGCACGCGTGAGGCCGTGCCGATGCCGCCCTTCCAGCCGTAGCAGCTCGTCCCCGTGCCCGCGCCCACAGCGCCCTCAACGACTTCGGCCGATGCCGCGGCCAGCGCCGCCCGCACCTCGGCCAGCCCGATCGGCCGCGCCTGCAAGTCGCTCAGGTAGCCGTCGCTCGTCTCGCCCACGACCGGGTTGACGCTGGCGTAGCCGGCCCAGCCCGACTCCGGAAAGCCCACGCCGATATGGGGCGACTGCTCGGCCATGATCGTCATCAGCGCGTCAGCCACGCGGGGCACGTTCATCGTGCCGGTCAGGGCGATGGGTGTCTCGATGTTGCCCAGCTCGCGCGCCTGCTCGAAGCCAGTCACCTTGCCGAAGCCATTGATGGTGTGGACGGCGGCGGTCACCTTTTCCTCGTACAGGTTGCCACCGTGGGGCAAGATGACCGTCACGCCGGTGCGGAAGGGGCCGCGGCCCGGCCGCCAGGTGGGCTCGGTCCCGCCGTCTCCGCTAATGAGCGTGAAGTGGCCGACGGTGACGCCTTCAACGTCGCTGATGGCGTTACACGCGCCAGTGGGCAACACGCTTTCATAAGGTCCAAGTTCTCTGATTCGTGGCATGGCAACTACCGTAGGGGCAGACATGCGTGTCTGCCCAAATGAGACGCAAACTGCGATATCGCCTCAAAAATCTGCGCCATCTGCGGATTCTGTCTGTATCAGGTTCGCGCCTACCCGCGCAAGATCGGCCGCGTCAGACAGGTGGCCCCACCCTCAGCCTTCAGCGACATCTCATCCCCGCGATAGGTCGTTACCTGGCAACCGGCCGCTTCCAGCGCCGCCCGCGTCTCGTGATTGTGGTCCAGCATCACGCAGTNCCGCGGCCCGAGCGCCAGCACGTTCGTGCCCATCGTGGCGAACTCCTCNTCGTTNACATCGACCAGTTCAATCCCGCGGGCGACGAGCATCTGGTAGAACGGCACGGGCAGNAGCGGCCGGTAGACAACCGCTANATTGACATCCACGAGGCTNATCAGNGACATGAGATGNAGGCACGCCTCCGGCCCTTCGTAGTATGGCAGGTGCACGGGTACGAGCGACACGCCCGACCCGGCCAGCGCCTCGCCAAGTTGGGCGAAACCGGCCTCGTTCGTGCGGAATCCCAGCCCGACGCACAGGGTCCGCTCGTCGAGCCACAGCAGGTCGCCGCCCTCGGCCGTCGCCGTACCGCTCAGCCGGTAATGGATGGGCACGCCAAGCCGCTGGAGCGATTGGGCCATGGCTTCCTCTTCACCCTCGCGCAACCGCTTGCCCATGCGCAGTATGACAGCCCCGCGATCGGTCATCAATACCGGGTCGTGGACGAAGATAGCGTCGGCATGATCCGGCAGCGGCGCGTCGTGGTAGACCACCTCGACGCCGTTGCCCAGCAGCGTGTTGACGAAGGCGTCGTGCTCNTGTTGGGCNAGGGGTAAATATGGCTGATCGACGTAGTGCCACAGCAGCGGGTCGGCNNCGCCGAANGCCNCGTCCGGCCGCCNCACCAAAACCGTTTGCAAGGGTGCGACCATGCTCTGGCCGCCGTAGTGTTGGGTCATGTCNGTATCCAGTGTTTGGTAAGGCAGTAGGTCNGTTTGTCAGNNNGTCAGTCTGTNAGCGTATCTCGTATCTNNTATNTCGTATCTGAGCTCGTCACTCGTAATTCGTCACTCGTCACTAAAAATACGTTACATGCCGCGANGTNCTCAGGATCGCCGCCTGCCAGTTGNTCAATTCCTCGCCGGGACCTTTGGGGATCATCAGGNTGTTGGGCCGCTTGGTGTGCCANAGGCCGCAGGCATGGGCGACCTCGTGGACCAGCAGCCGGCGCGAGTTCTTNAGCATTNTGGCCTCCAGNGTNACNTAGTCGGTCGCCGCGCCGAGGGAGCAGCCGTTGTGGGACGANATCGAGCGGACGATGAANACGGTGATCGGCGCGCCATAGCCGGTCAGCGTCCCGGCCGTCGTNGTCGCCATGAGGCTGCGGTAGAACTGGCCCGCCANNCCCAGGTCGTCGCGCCAGGCGCCATCGGTGCAGTGCACGTCGAGNGCTTCTTTNGGNGCNCCGTGGGGAGCGGTCACGACNCGCCACTCGGCCGGCTCGACCGANACGCCGGCCATGCGNCCNAGGATGCGNCGCGCCTCATCAAAGGCGGGCAGCACCTCTTCGTTGTTGGCCAGGGGCAAGCCCCGCTCGTCNCGGAGCACCACGATGCGTAATTTCAGCTTCTTNGTGAAGCGAACGCCCAAAAGCGTGATCAAGAGTTCCGGGAACTTGATCACCCGATTGANGACCTCTTTGAGGATATTGAATATCTCCCACAACAATCCCACCATAAATCAAATCCCGCCTGTTTCTGTGTCGCTGGATGAAGGCTACAGAGAATTATAAGCCGAAACGGCCGCGCGCCTAATTCTCCTATGGTCCGAATTCATGCTTATTCAATTTTCGGCCGCGTGGGGTGATGGAGAGGGTTAGGCAATCGGAGACAGTGACCTCTTGTTTGTCACTAACACCCCTTTGGGTTGCCTGAACCGTGCCACGAGGTCATTGTTGGGGCGAGGTCGCGGCGAACGATTTCCACCATACGGAACCCGCTCGTCTCCCCGCGACCTGGGCCTCTTGCCGTATGGCAGTGGCGGTGGTATGACTATGTCATGGACGGCGCGGGCGAAAAACCGGATGATCCCTTTGCCGCGCGGCGCGAGCAAATGGTCAGGCTGCAAATTGCGGGGCGCGAAATAACCGACCCGGCCGTTCTGGCCGCCATGCGCGAAGTGCCGCGCGAGCAATTCGTCCTCGAGCCGTATCGCCAGTATGCCTACGACGACACGCCTTTGCCCATCCCCGCCAACCAGACCATCTCGCAGCCCTACATTGTCGCCTACATGATCGCCGCGCTGGAATTGCGCCCGGCGGACCGCGTGCTGGAGATCGGCACCGGCTCCGGCTACGCGGCGGCCATCCTCAGCCGCATT
>JAACJX010000511.1 GCA_014237545.1 Ardenticatenia bacterium
CGGATGGGGCGAGGGGGAAACAAGGGAACTCTCTGGCCGGGGCGCCTGATCCTGTTCGGGGGTTTCGCATGCCGGCGGCGGCGTTGAACCCGCAGCGATGGCGACAGAAATTTACCCGGTCATTCGTCACTCGTAACGCCTTTGTGCTACAATTGCCCGAAATTGATCGCCGGAAGAATTGAGGCATTGAGGGATCGTACATGATCGAGGTAATGATCGACAGTATCCGCATCAGCCTGGTGTCCCAACACCGCATTGTGCTCCTGCGCGAGGTGGACAGCGACCGCCAGCTCCCTATCTGGATCGGCCCCTGCGAGGCCGACGCCATCACCATTGAACTGCAAGACGTGAAGGTGGCCCGGCCGCTGACTCAGGATTTGCTCAAAAACGTCATCACTGAACTGGGGGGCACGGTCTCCCACGTCCTGATCAAGGAACTGAACGAGAGCGTGTTCCACGCCCGGTTGTTCATCAACGTGCAGGGCGAGCGGGAGCCGCGCGAGATCGATTGCCGCCCGTCGGACGCCATCGCTCTGGCCGTGCGGACCAAGGTGCCGATCTTCATCGCCGAGGAGGTGATGGACGTCGCCGGCGTGGAGCCGGAGCCGGACATGCAGGAAGACGCCGACGAGGCCCAGGACGTGGCCGATGTGACCAATCTCGACGCCTTCAGCGATTTCCTGGACACGCTCGATTTCGACGATTTCGACGGCGAAGACGACAAGGCCTGATCGCGATACTCGTCACGGCTCATCACGGAAGGAAAGATAAGAAAAGAAGGATCCGCAGATTACGCAGATTTCGCCGATTACTTCTTGAATCTGCGTAATCTGCGTAATCTGCGGATTTGCTTTCTTTGTTTTTATTGATAACCCGTAATGGATACGATTGAAGAACGCCTGCCACCCCATAGCGTCGAGGCCGAGGAAGCGGTCCTCGGCTCGCTGCTGATCGACCCCGACGCCATTTTCGAGGTGTCCAGCTTCCTGCGGCCGGAGGCGTTCTATCGGGCGCAGAACCGCTGGATCTATGAGGCTATCCTGGCCCTCAGCGAGCGGCGCGTGCCGCTGGACGTCATCACCCTGATCGACGAGCTGCGCCGCCGCGAGCAGTTGGACGAGATCGGCGGCGAGCCGACGGTGATCAGCCTGCTCAATGCCGTGCCGACGTCGATCAATGTCGAGGCCTACGGCAAGATGGTGGAGGCCGCGTCCACCCGCCGCAGCCTGATCCTGGCCGCGGGGGCCATCGCCAAGCTGGCCTACAACGAGGCCGAGGACATCGACGTCGTCCTCGACCGCAGCGAGCACGCGCTGTTCAGCATCAGCGAGAAGCGCACCAACCGCGACCTGAAGCCGGTGAAGCAGATCGCCGGCGACTACCTGGAGCGCATCGAGCTGTTGCGCGAGCGCGGCGACGAGTTCATCGGCATTCCCACCGGCTTCACCGACCTCGACCGGATGCTCAGCGGGCTGAACAAGTCGGACCTGATCATCATCGCCGCCCGGCCGGGCATGGGCAAGACGGCGCTGCAAAACGCGGTGGCCCTCAATGCCGCCCGCCGCTATGACAAGCGGGTGGCGATGTTCAACCTGGAGATGTCGGGCGAGCAGCTAGTGCAGCGCATGATCGCCGCCGAGACGCGCATCGATTCGCAGCGGCTGCGGCGCGGCGACCTGGCCGACCACGAGTGGGCTATCTTCCTGGAGGCGCTCGGCCGCCTGTCGGAGTCGCGCATCTTCATCGACGACACGCCGTCGATCACGCCCATGCAGCTGCGGACGAAGTGCCGCCGGCTCTATGCCGAGCACGGGCTGGACCTGATCATGATCGACTACCTGCAGTTGATGTCGGCCGAACACCCGACCAGCAACCGCGTGCAGGAAGTCAGCGAGATCTCGCGCGAGCTGAAGGGGCTGGCCCGCGAGCTGGACGTGCCGGTGGTGGCCGCCGCCCAGCTGAGCCGCGCCGTGGAGCAGCGGCAGAACAAGCGGCCGATGCTGTCGGACCTGCGCGATTCTGGCTGCCTGACCGGTGACACGCTGGTGACGCTAGCCGATTCGGGCGAGCGCGCCGCCATGCGCGATCTGGTGGGCCGTTCCGGTTTCGTCGTGTGGGCCATCAATCCGGCGACCTACCGTATCGAGCCGGCGGTTGCCACCAGGGCTTTCTCGACCGGCATTAAGCAGACCTACCGTCTGACAACCCGATTGGGTCGCACAATCCGCGCAACGGGGAACCATTTGTTCCTGACGATCAAGGGCTGGGAACGGCTGGATGAATTGGCGGCGGGCGTCCATATCGCTTTGCCGCGAGAATTGTCGGGCGCGGCTGGGCAGACGATGAACGACGCCGAATTGGCGCTGCTTGGCCATCTGATCGGCGACGGCTGCACCCTGCCGCGTCACACTATCCAGTACACGACCAAAGAGACTGATTTGGCCGAGATGGTTAGCTCTTTGGCAACCACGCTGTTTGGTGCGGAAGTCCGCCCGCGTATTAAGCAAGAGCGAACCTGGTATCAGGTATACCTCACTTCTACGAGGCATCACACGCACGGCACGCGCAGCGCCGTCAGTGAATGGCTCGATGCTTTGGGAGTATGGGGGCTGCGCTCTTACGAGAAGCGCGTGCCCGGGCGGGTGTTCCAGCAACCGGCAGGCGCCGTCGCCCTCTTCCTGCGCCATCTGTGGAGCACTGACGGCTGCATACGCATGACGTGGGGCAAAAGCCCCCGCCCGGCTATCTACTATGCGACCAGCAGCGAACAACTGGCGCGGGACGTGCAGTCGCTGCTGTTGCGACTGGGGATCAACGGACTGCTGAAGCGCGTGGCACAAGGCGACAAGGGCCGCGTGCAATTCCATGTCATCATTGGCGGCAAGAGTGATATTCTGCGCTTCGCCCAGTCTATCGGTGCGGTGAATCCGGCTCGGCAAGAGAGGCTGGATGAGATCGTCGCCTACAGTGAGGGGCGCGAGGAAAACACCAACCGGGACGTGATCCCCCAGCCTGTCTGGGACGCACATATCCGCCCGGCCATGCAAGCGAGCGGTGTCACCCAGCGAGCGCTATATGCGGGAATCGGCACAGCTTATGGCGGTACGACCATCATGAATCAGAACCTCAGCCGCGAGCGGGCAGCGCGCGTGGCACAGGCGGCCGAATCGACGGCATTGAAAGCGCTGGCCGAGAGCGACATTTATTGGGACTCGATCGTCTCGATTGAACCAGACGCCGTGGAAGAGGTGTTCGACCTGACTGTTCCCGGCCCGCACAACTTCGTCGCCAACGATATCGTCGTCCACAACTCGATCGAGCAAGACGCCGACGTCGTCATGTTCATCTATCGCGACGACTATTACAACCCGGACAATTCCGAGCGGCCGAATATCGCCGAGGTCAACGTGGCCAAGCACCGCAACGGCCCCACCGGCGCGATCGACCTGTTCTGGCATGGCAAGCTGGCTACGTTCCGCAACCTGCACCGGCAGGAGATAGAACTATAGTGACGAATTACGAATTACGAATTACGAATGAAGAGTACTTTCCTCAATTCGTCATTTGTTATTCGTCATTCGTCATTGATTGAGGTTTATCATGCCCGGATCAAGCGCGATGCAAGGGTTTCCCGGCTTCCCCGACGGGAAGCAGCGGCTGACGCCTATCCCGAATCTGTTCTTCAGCGACCTGCTGCCGGCCATCGACAACCTGGCCGAGCTGAAGGTGACGCTCTACGCCTTCTGGGCGCTGGGCCAGCGCGAGGGCGCGGTGCGCTACTTGCGGCTGCCCGATTTCATGAACGACCCCATCCTGCTGAAGGCGATGGGCGGGTCCAGCATCCAGAGCGGCGTCGACGCGCTGCTGGACGGCATCGAGCGNGCCGTGGCCCGCGGCACGTTCCTGCAGGTCAACGTCGAGGGCAGCGACGGCCAGCTGGAGCTTTATTTTCTGAACACCGAGANGGGGCGCGCCGCCGTCGAGGGCATCACCCGCGGCGAATGGCGGCCGTCGCCCGACGACGAGCAGCCCATCACCCTGATGGTGGAGCGGCCGAACATCTTCGTCATCTACGAGCAGAACATCGGCGCGCTGACGCCGATGATCGCCGANGANCTGCGCGAGGCGGAGCGCACCTACCCGCCGCAGTGGATCGAAGAGGCCATCAAGCTGGCCGTCACCAACAACGTTCGCCGCTGGCGCTACGTCCAGAGCATTCTGGAGCGCTGGCGGCAGGAAGGAAGACAAGATGCGCTCGGCCAACGAGATTCTCAGCGCAACCTACAACGGCAAGTCCCGCCNGAATATGACGACATCGTCGAACGCTNAGCCGGGCGACCCCCGGCCCGACGCGGCCCGNCGCGATGACGGCGGCATCGGCCGGCCCGACTGCCCCCANTGCGAGGGGCTGGGCTACGTCGTGCCCGCCGTGGGGCCCGACGACCCCGGCTTCGGCCGCGCCGTGCCCTGCGTCTGCCGCGCCGCCGACCAGGAGCAGCGGCGGCTGGCCGGGCTGATGAGCGTCAGCCAGGCCGGCTATTTCGAGGGGATGACGTTCGATACGTTCATCACCAACATCAAGAGCCTGACGGCCGGCGAGAAGGCCAGCCTGCAACTGGCCAAGCGCGAGGCCGTGGAGTTCGCCGACGCGCCGGCCGGCTGGCTGCTGCTGCGCGGCGGCTACGGCTGCGGCAAGACCCACCTGGCGGCGGCCATCGTCCAGCACTGCCTGGAGCGCGGCCGGCCGGCCCTGTTCCTGACCACGCCCGACCTGCTCGACTACTTGCGGGCGGCTTTCGGCCCCGATTCGCCCGGCAGCTACGACGAGCGGTTCGAGCAGGTGCGCAACGCGCCGCTGCTGATCCTCGACGACTTCGGCACGCACAGCAACACCGCCTGGGCNGAGGAGAAGCTGTTCCAGATCGTCAACCACCGCTACGCGCTGCGGCTGCCGACNGTCATCACCACCAANCTGGACGAGGAAGATTTCGAGCCGCGGCTGCGNTCTCGCCTGGGCCACGTGGGCCAGCAGGGGGTGGTCAAGCACGTCGAGATCCGTTCGCGCGACTTCCGCGTGGGCACGCACCAGTCCGACCTGTCGACGCTGAATCTCCACGCCGACAAGACGTTCGAGACGTTCGATCTGCGCGAGAACGAGCTGCCCAAGGCGCAGGCCGACAACCTGCACCGGGCGCTGCAGCTGGCCGTGGCCTTCGCCGACCANCCGGCCGACTGGCTGGTGTTCAACAGCGTGGCCTATGGCAACGGCAAGACCCACCTGGCGGCGGCCATCGCCAACTACGTGGCCGACAGCGGTGAGCCGGTGCTGTTCGTCGTCGTGCCCGACCTGCTCGATTACCTGCGGGCCTCGTTCAGCCCCAGCAGCCAGAGCCGGCTCGACAAGCGGTTCGACGAGGTGAAGCGGGCGCCGCTGCTGGTGCTCGACGATCTGGGCACGGAGAGCGCCACGGCCTGGGCGCGAGAGAAGCTGTACCAGCTGTTCAACTACCGCTATAACGCCAAGCTGCCGACAGTCATCACCACGGCCGTGCCCATCGAGCAGATCGACCCGCGGCTGGCCTCGCGCATGCTCAGCGGCATCCGCTGCACCTTCTTCGTGCTGGAAGCGCCGAGCTACCGGGGCAAGGGGACGCGGGCGCGGAAGCGGGGGCGGTAGGAGGGGCAGTCCGAAACCGGGTTTTTTCTTGAAAACCCGGTTTCTAACATTTGAAGAGGGCGGACACGCAGATCCGCCCCTACAAACCTAATTCGCGAACGGCAGTCGCTCCGGTTCCTTCACCGCCGCCCGCACCCGATCCACCCGGTTCACCTCGCCGCCGCCGTCCAGCTCGCGCACGACCAGCGTCGCCACCACCTCGCGGCCGATCAGGTGGTCGCTGTCGAAGGTGTAGGTCTTCGGCACCGGCATCGCCAAGGCCGCCTCAACCCACTCGTACAGCCGCGACTTGGGGCTGAACTTGGGCGACACCCAGCACAGGAAGGTGTTGCCGGCGTAGGGGCCGGTGTTGATCTCGCTCTTGATCTGCAGCTGCGGCCCGAACTTGCCCTCGACCTGCTCGATGGCGGTGATGACTGCCTTGTAATCGCCCGTCGGCACGGCGTCGTACGTGGTCTGCTCGATCTTGATTCCCATTTCGTCATTCTCCTTTTGTTGTGAATTGGTTGTTCCTTCGGCCGGGGAGAAGGGGAGCGGGGGCGCAGGGGGGATCTCCCCTTCACCCTTTCGCCCCTTCGCCCCTTCTGCCTCTTGCTCCCGCCAATCGGCCAGGATTCGTTCCGCGACCCGATCCCACCCCTCGGCCCGCAGGTTCACCTGCCCGCCGTCGTAGCACGGCAGCTCGGCGACTTTGGCCAGGTCGGCCAGCCGTCGCAGGTAGGCGTTGTCGCGCTCAAAGTCCTCGCCTTCCGTCGCCATCACCTCGCTCCACTCGTCATAGACCTTGTCCCATTCTTGCCTCCTTTTCAGAACTTCCACCAACTCCGATCGCCGCCCCCGTAATTCGCTCAACAGGGGCTGTAACCACTCCTGCGGGACCTCATCCTGCCACA
>JAACJX010000493.1 GCA_014237545.1 Ardenticatenia bacterium
CATTCAGGACGTAAGCGGTGATCAGCCCAACGTCATCGGCCAGATCGACCTGGCCGGCGCGGCGCAGATGGTCCACGAGGGGGCGATCTACATGCACCAGGCGCAGATGTACCTGGTCGACCGCCTCGATTGGGACGGCCGCCTGGCCGACGTGCACCCGGTGGACGTGGACTACTACACCCGCGCCAGCGTCGGCAGCAGCATCCGGCGGCTGGAGGCGGTCGACGAGCGCGAGCGNGANGGNCTGACNGTCGCNCACGGNGAGGCGACGGTNATCACCCNGGCCACCGGCTACCGCAAGGTGCGCCGCTACACCAACGAGACGCTGGGCTTCGGNCCCATCGAGCTNCCGGCCATGACGCTGGAGACGACCGGCTACTGGTTGGTGTTCAGCGAAGAACTGACCNACCGGCTATACGACNTGGGCATCCTGCTNCGGCCNAACGACTACGGNCCGAACTGGAANGCGCAGCGCAAGCTGGCNCTGGAGCGCGACGGCCGCNGCTGCCGGACGTGCGGCGCGAGCGGCGAGGAGTCGCTGCTCCACATCCACCACATCCGGCCGTTTCGCGAATACGGCTACGCGCCNGGCGAAAACGAGAACTACAAGTTCGCCANCCAGCTGGAGAACCTGGTGACGCTGTGCCCGTCCTGCCACCGGCGAGCCGAGGCCGGGCAGCAGACGCGCTCGGCGCTGGCCGGCCTGGGCTATGCGCTGGGCAACCTGGCCCCGCTGTTCCTGATGTGCGACCCGAGCGACCTGAGCGTTTCGGCCGAATCGCTCAGCCCGGTGACGCGCGCGCCGACGCTGGTGATCTACGAACGCGTGCCGGCGGGGGTGGGCTTCAGCGCCCGGCTCTACGAGCTGCACGACACGCTGCTGGCGGCCGCGCTGGAGATGGTNAGCGACTGCCAATGCCGCAACGGCTGCCCGGCCTGCGTCGGCCCGCCGGGCGANATCGGCCCGGACACGAAGGACGTGACGGGGCAGTTGTTGCAAATATTGACTTCTCCCTCGAACATTTCTCTTTGATCTCCACTCTATACGACGCACGCAATAACCCCATGCGCCGCGAGACCACGCGCCNTTCTGGNCGGACAAGCCGCGCTACTCGCCACCGTCCGACACAAACGGGATTTAACAGGCATTTGCGGGAGTTCATCGCGCCGGGTAACGGCTATCCTGTCATTGGTGCGGCGCGGCAGGCCGGCCACCCGCACCGATGAGCAAGGACGAGGCTCACGCGACTTCGGCCCACACACCCAGAAAGGAGCAACAAGACCATGGTAACCGAATTTGTCCTGACAAAAGAAGCGATCTTGCGGATGTTCGATATCGCCTCGATTTACCCCAACCCCGAAGGCACGGGCGGCGAGCGGCCGAAGGGGCCGTTTGATCCCATTGGCCCGGTGGCCGGGCGTTACAACCGTTTTTACGCCGTGGCGTTGAACCCCCAGCCGCTGCCGCCGCGGGAAGGCCCCCACCCGGAGCCCTGGCGGTCGGCCGTATTGGCCCAGGCCATCATCGAAGAAGCGCAAATGCGATACCTCTACGGCGCGATGCTGAGTGATGGGCATACGAATGGGCTAATGAACAATGCCGCCAGCCTGATCAGCGAAGCCGTCGACTGGTGGTGCGGCACGCCGCCGCCGAAGTGGCCCTTCCCCTGGCCCTTCCCCTGGCCGCCGCCGTGGCGCTCAGAGCTGGTGCAGCCGGAGGAACTGGTCATTGCCGCGGTGCAGTTCCAGAAAGCGGCTCAATTTGACGGCCCGCTGGCCGGCGAATTCGGCGCCGCGGCCGATCGGCTGCTCGAGATAGGGCTGGAGCAAATGCGTTAGGCTTTACCTGGCGAGCGTGTAGTTGGCAGGAGCAACGTTCTGGGGAGGGGCGTTGCTCCTTTTCTTTGATCCACCCGGCGATGAGAAGTGGATGCGCATNCNANACTGCGNGGATTNTGGGTATTGTGTATACACATGTGTAGGTGTATACTGATATCGAGGTGAACCCATGGCCGAACTGTATCGCGCGCAAGTCCTGTTGGAACGCAAGCAGCACAAGGCGCTGCTAGCCCTGGCCGCGGCCGAGGGGCGCAGCATGTCCGAGATCATCCGCGAGGCCGTGGCCGAGTATCTGGTCGAGCAGGATGAAGAACGTGAATTGCAGAACTGGGAAAGAAACCTCGAAGAATTGGCAAAAATTCGCGAGGAAATTCGCGCCAAGTTCGGAACGCTGGACGATGATTTTATCTTGCGCAATCGTGAGGAAAGAGAAGAGGATTTGTGGCAGCGCATGATGGGGCAAGAATGACAATTGTTGTAGACTCAAATATCGTCGCCGCCCTCGTGTTTCCAGTATCCTATTCCCTCCAGTCAAATGCCCTTATGGATTATTGGAGCCGCTCCGGAGAGCGTTTGATTGCCCCAACGTTGTTTGAATATGAGATAACCTCTCTGATCAGGCGCTCGGTGCTTTCTAAACAATTAGAGCGCGCTCAAGTGCTCCCCGTCCTGAGCCGATTGCTCAATTCAGGCATTGTCACCATACCACCAACAAAGCAGATCCATGAAGATGCGCTCGCACTTGCCGAGCGCATCGGCCAATCCAAAGCCTATGACGCCCAATACCTGGCCCTGGCCTCGCGCGAGAACGCGCCGCTGTGGACGGCCGACCGCCGCCTGGCTGCAGCTGCCCGCGACACCGGCCTGACCTGGGTCCACTGGGTCGGCGACTGGAGCGAGTGAGCCAATGACCGATATTATCGTCGAGAGCTGGCTTGATCTGCACGACAAGCTGTTCCAGTCCGTCTGGCAGCCCGACATCCGCCGCTATCGCGCCCAGCTTGCCTATCGCGGGCTGTCGAATGCCGCCTACGAATTGTCCACGTCCTTGATGCGGCTCGGCCGCGGCTACGAGCGCATGGAGCGCCACCTGTTGCGCAACTTTCGCAAATACGCCCACCGCGACGCCGTGGCCAGCGACTCCGACTGGAACTGGCTGACGCTGGCCCAGCACCACGGCCTGCCGACGCGCCTGATGGACTGGACGTTCTCGCCCTACATCGCCATGCACTTCGCCACGGCCAATCCGCTCCACTTCGACACCGACGGCGTGATCTGGGTCGTGGACTACGTGCGCGTCCACCAGCTGCTGCCGTCGATCTTGCGCCAAGAACTGGAGTGGGAAGGAGCCGACCTGTTCACGGTGGAGATGCTCGACCGCGTCGCGCCGACGCTGGAGGCGCTGGAGGCGGTGGACCGGCAGCCGCAGCTTTTCTTCCTGGAGCCGCCGTCGATCGATGACCGCGTGACGAACCAGTACGCGCTGCTGTCCGTCGTCAGCCGCGCGGAAACGCGGGTGGACGAGTGGCTGGCGGCGCACGAGGACCTCTATGCCCGCTACATCATCCCCGCCGGGCTGAAATGGGAGATCCGCGACAAACTCGACCAGGCCAACATCACCGAGCGCGTTCTCTTCCCCGGCCTCGACGGCCTCAGCACGTGGCTCCGGCGGCACTACACACCACGGAATGAGTGACGAGTTACGAGCTCAGATAAGATGTATGAGATACGAATTCAGTCTGAACGACTGCCCACTGGCCACGGCATACTGACCCACTCTCCATTAACCCCTGCATACTGACCCACTGACCTATTGATCGCTGTCCACTGCCCGCTATCTATTGCCCTCTCATCGCATCAAAAGGATAATGCCCACATGGATCTGTTAAAGCAGATCGCCTTTCGCTTGCTGGCGATCCCGATCACGCTTCTGATCATCACCGCCGCGCTGTATGGCATCATCATGCTGGCCCCGGCCGAGGAGCGCGCCGCGCTCTACCTGCCGCCGCGCCTGCCAAGTACTCTGGATGAAGATGAGTTTCAGCAGGTGATGGATCGCCTGATCGCCGAGCACGGCTTGGACGACCCCTATCCGGTGCAGTACGTGCGCTGGCTGGGAGAGCTACTGCGCGGCGATTGGGGCTGGAGCCCGACGTTCAACGAGGATGTGCTCGTGCTGCTGAAGCGCCGCCTGCCGGTGACGGCCGAGTTGACTTTCTATTCGGTCCTTGTGCTCATCCCGATGGCGTTGATCTCCGGTGTGCTGGCCGGGTGGCGCGCCCATTCGCCGCTCGACCGGGGCTTCCGGATGAGCGCCTTCATCGCCACCTCTATCCCACCCTTTATCCTGGGTCTATTCCTGCTATCGATCTTCTACGTGGGCCTCAACTGGTTTCCCCCCGGGCGAACCGGCATATACACGCTGACCCTGTCGACCAGTGATTTCAAGACCATCACCGGCTTCCTCACTATCGACGGCATCCTCAACGGCCGGCCGGACGTGGTAGCCGACGCCTTCCGCCGGCTGGTACTGCCCGTCTTCACGCTCAGCCTCCTCTATTGGGCCACGATCAGCCGTGTGACGCGCGTGGCGATGATCGAGGAAAAGAACAAGGAGTATATGCTGGCCGCCCGCGCNAAGGGNCTCAAGGACCGCCATCTGGAGTGGCGCCATGCCTTCCGCAANGCGGCCATCCCGGCGTTCTCNGCCATGGTGCTGTCGGCCGCNGGGNTNGTNACNGGTGTTTACGTCATCGAGGTGGTNTTTAACTTTAATGGCCTGTCGGAGCTTGTCACCCAGGGTTTCTTTGTCTCGCCNGATGCNCCGCTGGTGATGGGGTTNGCCATCTTCAGCGTGTTGCTGGTGCTGCCGATCATGCTCGTCTTCGACCTGCTGCGGACGTTCATCGACCCGCGGCTGCGCGAGGAAGGGGTCGATATCTAGCATGAGCCGTTGGCGCAGCTTCTTCAAGCGAAAGTCCAATATCCTCGGCCTGCTGTTGGTGTNGATGTTTTTCCTCGTGGCGGCGCTGGCCCCGCGGNTGGCCCCGCCACTCAACCCCGANGATCCCTGGCCGTTCAAGAACTACTCCCAGGGCTTTTCGCGCCAGCCGCAACCCCCCGGGCCGGACATTCCCCTGGGCACCACGCCACAGATCCGCAACATGCCGCAATATGGCATCGCGCCGGGCCAGGACGCGTCTTATCACTGGGACGTCTATTACACGCTCATCTGGGGTACACGGTCGGCGCTGCGCTTTGGGCTGGTGGTGACGGCGGCCACGGCTGTCATCGGCATCGCTATCGGTCTGGTCAGCGGCTATCTGGGCGGCTGGTTCAGCCTGGTGATCATGCGCATCACCGACGCCTTTCTGGCCTTTCCGGTCATCGCCGGCATCTGGGTCATCCAGCGGGCGTTCTATTCGACGATCTACAACCCGTTTTCCGATCCCTCTACCTTCACCGGCTGGGACGCGTTCCTCTACCAGTCGCGCATTGATCCGATCTTCATCACCTTCATCCTCTTCCTGTGGATGCCCTATGCGCGGCTGATGAACGCCCAGGTGCGCGGGGCCATGACCAGCGAGTACGTGCAGGCGGCGCAGTCGATGGGCGCGCGCGGCTCGCGCATCATCTGGCGCCATTTGCTGCCCAACACCATTGCCCCGGCCATCGTCCTGGCCGCGCGAGACGTGGGCGGCGTGGTCGTGCTGGCCTGCGCTTTCATCTTCATCGGCTTCGGCGGCAACGTGGCCTGGGGGACGATGCTGGTCACCAGCCGCGACTACGTAATCGGCATCAGTGGCAACCCGTTTATCTACTGGTGGACGTTCATCCCCGTGTCGCTGGCGCTGGTGCTCTTTGGAGTGGGGTGGAATCTGCTGGGCGACGGGCTGAATTCGCTGCTGA
>JAACJX010000006.1 GCA_014237545.1 Ardenticatenia bacterium
CATGCCGCCCTGGCGGCCTACAACGGCGGGCCGGGCAACGCCGCGCGCTGGTTCGACACGGCCGGGGCCGATCACGACCGCTTTGTGGACGTGGTCGATTTCCCCGAAACGCGCCTCTACATCGAGCGCATCTACGAAGGGTTCAACGCTTACCGCCATCTATACGCCCAGCCCTAGCCGGCGGCCCCATCGCACGCATCATGTCCTTTGATTGGAAGACGGAAGAACAGGAGTGGGACGGAGGCTCCCGGCGGCGGGCCGAGCGCGACCCCGCGGCCGACGAAATATACGCGGGCGTCCGGTCAATTGCCGACGGCGACCCGCCCGAGTCGGATGAACACCGCCCGCGACGGCGCGCTTTCCTCATGACGGTTGTCATCGGCATCCTGATGCTGGCCGTGGCCGCAGTCATTTACCAGCAGGTCGACAGCCGCGCCGAAGAAGGCCGCCAGCGCGCCGAAGAAGACGTTCTGGCCAGTCATGCGATCGTGAGCGACGCGGCCGCAAGCGGCGACACCGAGTTGCTCGTCGGCTTCCTCTCCGGCCGCGATCCGGATTGGGCCATGGCCCAGACGGAGTTCCTGGCCGACTACGCGCTGGAGAACCGCGCCAGCTTCGGTTTCCTGCCCGTCGAGCCGGAGGGGGTGGCCCCCACGCCGTTGGTCAATTTGTCGGCCGACCTCAATTCAGCCGAAGTCTCCACCATGCAGCCATACGCGGTCGCCATCGGGGCCGGCCTGACGGAGACCGTCACTCTTTCCCAGACCGTTGTTTATCGGCGCGGACCGGACCGCTGGTTGCTTTCGCCGCCCGAGCCGGAGTTCTGGGGCCAGAGCGCGGCCATCACCGGCCGCTACGCCGGGATCACTTTCCCGGCCCGCGACCGGGTCATTGTTCAGCGGTTGGCTCGGGATTGGGAAGCGCTCGCCGCCGATCTGTGCCCCGAGTTGACTGACGGCTGCCCACCCCTGATCATTCGCCTTTCGACAGACCCAGGATCGCTGGGCCAGCCGGTGGCCTCACGACTGGCCGCCCGTCGCGGACTGGAGGTCATCCTGCCCGCGCCATCACTATTTGGCCTGCCGGTGGATGAGGCCGGTTATCGCGCCCTGGCGCGCCAATACTCGGCCCGGGTGATGGGCGCTCTGGTTACGGAGTACACCGGCTGGGCTTGCTGCCGCGACGAGTTGCTGTTCGAGGCGCTGAACGCAGCCACGCTGAGTCGTCTGGGCCTCCTTTCGCGGCCCACCGACAGCGCCCGGTTCGTCGCCGTCCTCGAAGCCCCCGCCCCCCTGGCGGTAATCGAACGCCTTTGGGGCAGCGAGGGGAATAGCGCGACGCCGGCCGAACGTGCCCTGATCGATACGTTCGTCGCTTTTCTGATTGAAGAAAACCGCGCCGTCTCGACCGTCGAGGCCCAGCGAGCGCTGGTCGCTCATCAGGGGCGGCCATTTTGGGATTGGGGCGCCCAGGTCTCAGGCCGGCGCTATCCGACGCCAGCCGATTTTGAGCGCGAATGGTTGCGCTACGCGGCCGAGCAATTGCCCACCGCCGCTTTCTCCACTGGTCTTCCCGCGCAGGACCTGCAGCTGATCTGCCAGGCCATTGGCACGTCGAACACTTATCTGTACCTCTACAACGCGCGGACCGCGTCGCTGGAGCGAAAGCACAAAGTGGTTGCTTATGAAGAGCCAATGCTCGCGCCCGTGCCCGGCCGCGATGGCGTCGTCGTCTTCGGCCGTAACTACGACGGACTCAGCAACTTGCCCTATATCTGGCGCGCCGGGNACATCNTTCAACTTGACTTCGATGAAAATGTANTGGGCGATCTCTTTCCCTTGTCCGTTCAGGGGGGCCAACGGGAAATGATATTTTTTGAAGAAAACGGCTCGGCCTTGCCTCACTTTTTCGTCTTGCCCTATGACCGGTGCGCGAATGAGGCGTCGTGTGCCGCGGAANGGCTCGTCGGCTCGCCCGTCCATTCACCTGACGGTCGGCAAGCGCTCTTTGTCCTCGGCTCGCCGACGCCCCTGACGCAAGGCCCTCATGAGCCACTGATCTACATGGGCGATAGCCAGGCGCAAAACCTGCGCATCATTGGCTATGGGCGGAGCCCGTTTTGGTTAAATGACGAAACAATCGGCTACATCTCCAGTCCATTTCGGCCCACGGGACAGGAAATCGTGCTGCGCGATGCTGCGCCGAACGAGCAGGTGTCGCAAAACATTGGCGGAAGCCGCATCGTNTTGGGCGAGTTGCTCATCACCGCNGCNGATCTGGCCGGGATCGAGTCCGGCGCGGCNATCATTATTGACCGCGTCATTCGTGACCCGCAAGGTGAGAACCTCTTCATCTTCACCGCCGGTGCGACAGAGCCACGAGTCCCCGGGCAGATGGTAGTGTATAACTTGCAAAAGGGAGAACTCGAGCCGCGCTTGGCGTTTGACGATGAACCGTTCAATTACTTGCGCGCCTACGCCTTTTCGCCTGATGGAAGATGGCTGGTCGTAAGCTCCCGGCGCGACGCGACGGCGACGGAGGCCGCCGCGAGTTGGTCCGTTTATGTCCACGCCACTGATGGCTCGACGACGCATGAGTACGCTTTGCAATCGGCCGACGACTGGCCGGCCGAATGGCTGGTTGACTGGTCGTCTGACGGCCGCTGGCTGGCCCTGGCGACGGGCGGCTACGTGCGACTGATCGCGCCCGATGATAACTTTTCCACCCCTTTGCTCTTCGAGGGTCTGGATTGCAGCGCCGCCGCCTGGGTCAACAAGGAATAAACGTCTTGCCCGCGAACTTTGACTGGCAGAATGAGGAAGAGCAACGCTCCAATCAGCCCTCGCTGTGGGATGATCTGCCGGAAAACCCCACTTCTCCGCCCTCGCGGCGGCCGCCCTGGCGGATGATCGGCCTGATCGCCGCGCTGGCCATCATTGCCGGTGCGATCATCTGGTGGCGCGTCGACGCGCGCATTGAAGCCACGCTCGAGGCCTATCGCACGGACGTCATTGCCAGCCACAATCTCGTCCAGCGGGCCGTGGCTGATGCCGACGAAGAGGTCTTCCGCTCGGTGCTTTCCGGCCGGATGCCCGCCTGGACGGCCGCCGAACTGGAAGTCTTTGCCGCGGATATGGTCTTCGACCGCGCGCCGCTGGGGCTGATCCCCGTCGAGGGGTCGTTGCCGCGCCTCCTGCCGGCCACCGAAGAGGAAGTTGCCGCCGGCGAGCGCATGGCCCAGGTGGAGTTCTCGGCCGATTTGAACGAAGCCATCGTCACCACCGGCCACCCGTTTGTGGTTGAGACCACCGGCGAAACGGTCGTCTTGCAGCAGACCACCCTCTTCCGCCGCGGCGACTCGCGCTGGCTGCTCTCGCCGCCATTGGACGAGTTCTGGGGCGACTGGGTCACAATTGAGGGCGAGCGCCTGAGCCTCATCTATCCGCGTCGCGACGCGCCCGTCGCCGAAAGGTTGGCCGCCGATCTGGATGCCGAAATCGGACGCATGTGCGCCACGCTCCAGGACATCAACTGCTCGGCCGATCTGTACATGACGGTGCGCCTGGATACCGATCCCTCCACGCTGGCCGCGCTCTCGCAACCGTTTGGCGCCGTGCTACGCGCCCGCGAACAAGGCGATATCCTGGAATTGCCGGCCCCAACGCTCGTTGGGCTGCCGGTCGAGGACGACGAGCGCTTGGCCGAAGCGGGCTACAAGGCGCTCTCCAACGGCTACGCGCGACATGTCATCGGCGCGGCCATCGCTCAGGCGGTCGGCTGGCGCTGCTGCGATAACGCGCTGTTGTTCAGCATCATGGTTGAAC
>JAACJX010000173.1 GCA_014237545.1 Ardenticatenia bacterium
TCTCGGTCGAGAGCATTCGCATGGCGTTGAGCAGCCGCACCCGGCGCTCGCAGACCGATGCCCCGTAGCGGCCCGCTGGCCGGCGTGCGCCGGCCAACCCGGTCGCTGTTCTCGTCTATTGTTTCGTAAGTCAACGTTTCAGTGGCCGGGCAACTCAATTACGACATCCCGTCGTTTGGCCTGCCGTGGCAGACAGTGGCGGTGCAACTGGTGGGGGCGCTGCTGATCCCCGCCCTGGCCGCGCTGGGGCCGGTGCGCTCAGCGGCGAACCTGACGATTCTGGAGGCGTTCACTCCGGTACGGGATACCAGGTATGAAGGGCGAGAGGCGGGCGCGGTCGATTCATACCTCGTGTCCCGCATCTCCCATCTTCTGGCCTGGCGCAACGTGGCCCGTCGCAAGGTGCGGCTGGCCCTGACGCTGGCCGCCCTCAGCCTTGCCGGGGCGATGTTCATCGCCACCTTTGGCCTGAAGCTGGGGCTGGACGAGGCGATCGAGATCCTGGTGGGTGAGTTCCCGTCGGACGTCGTGATCGACTTCGCCGCGCCGGAGCTCGTCCAGCGCATCGAACGGGAGGCGGCGGCCGTGGCGGCGGGGATACCGGCCATCGAGCGCGTCGAAGCCTGGGGCGTGGCCGACGCGCGCCGGGTGTATCCCGATGGCCGGGTTGGCAGCAGCTTCACACTGTTCGGCGTTCCGCCGACGACGCAGATCGCCGGGTTCGCGCAGCGGGAAGGGCAATGGCTGTATGAGACGACGGACGATGGTAGGGGCGGGTTTGAAACCCGCCCCAACACAGATGTCATCCCCCTCTACATCAACTACGAGGCCGAGAAGCTGACCGAGGGGCCGGCGGTGGGCGACGGGCTGACCTTGAAGCTCAACGGCCTGCGCGAGCAGCCGGTGGAGCTGGTAGGCATCAGCTTGCGGCCATTCAATGCCAATGCCTACCTGCCTTATGCCGCGTTCGAGCGAGCCACTGGCGTGCGCGGCCGGGCCGGCCGGCTGGTGGTCTACATGGCCGGGGATGACCCCGCGGCGCAGACGGCGGCCGCCGCGGCGCTGGCCGATCGCTATGAAGCGGCGAGCATGACCGTGCTGCGCGCCGAGACGGCCGGCAGCTTCCGCGAGAGCTACGCCGCCCAGTTCAATAACCTGGTCGTGTTGCTGATGGCTCTGGCGGCCCTGACGGCGCTGGTGGGCGGCTTGGGGCTGGCCAACACGATGGCTCTCAACGTGCTGGAGCGCTCGCGGGAGATCGGCATCCTGCGCTCGATGGGCGCCGGACGGCCGCTGCTGCGGCGGCTGGTGCTGGCCGAGGGGCTGGCCATCGCCGTCGCCAGCGGTCTGATTGGCATCGCGCTGTCCTTACCCCTGACGGCTATCCTCGATAGGGTCATGGGAGGCACGCTCCTGGGCAGCCCGCTGTCCTTCGCCTTCGCGCCTTGGGCGGCCGTCGGGTGGATGGCCCTGGTGGTAGTCATCGGGCTCGTCTCCTGCTGGGTCCCGGCTGAGAGCGCGGCCCGCATGACGGTGCGGGCCGCGCTGGCGTATGAATAAGCACGAGCGCCTGCCCGCCGCGAATCACCCCGAAATATACCGCGTTCTATATCTCTCTCATATGCCTGGGCCTATGGTCCTATCCCCTTGCCAACCAATAAAATGAAGTTGACCTGATCTATAGATTATGCGCCAAACCCAGCCATCCCCCATCGCAGAGCACGCTGAGGCTGTGGGTGCGCTTAGAAAGGAGATCATCAAGATGAAAGCTGTTGTTGGATTGTTCAATATGAGTGGCACGCGCGCGGCCCAGGACGCATTGCTGGCAAGCGGATTTCAGCCGAACCAAATCAGGGAAATGAACAGAGTTGAAGACCTGCCCGTCTACGTAGAAGGTGAGCCAGAGAAAACAGCCTCGTGGGGCTGGCTGGCGGGCACGGTCGTTGGCGCGCTCGTCGGGGCAGCGCTCGGCTGGCTGGTGATGAGCATGTACAGCGCCCAATACCTCGCCCTCACCCTGTTGATCAGCGCAGCCGCCGGTGGCGCGATCGGC
Organism: Ardenticatenia bacterium; assembly: GCA_014237545.1. Taxonomy (GTDB): domain Bacteria; phylum Chloroflexota; class Anaerolineae; order Promineifilales; family Promineifilaceae; genus Promineifilum. Next base: position 2,054 of record JAACJX010000173.1, read on the forward strand.
GGCTATCTGTTGTCAATCTATGCCGTTCGCGCCGACGAAACACTTGATATGGACGTTCGCGAGGCGCTGGGCGAAGAGAAATCAGTGCTGGTCGTGGAGTCTGATGGAACGGGCGCAAATCGCGCGGCCGGAATTATGAAGCGCCACGGCAGCGAGCACGTTGCCGTATATCTGATCCCCAAACGCGAACCCGAAAGAGTGTGACAGGCTGTTACAAAATATCCAGGGTCGCTGACTGGGGAGATTGCCCCGTAAAACTCGCCGGTAACCGTTATGAATTACTGGACAATTGAATACCATTGGGACGAAGGCCAGGATCAAGTGTATGGATCCTGGCCTTTTTGCATGGAGTTGAGAGGCTGGGAATTGTATACGGGCTCTTATCAGTCATCATTAGATAAGCAGGCTGGGATATCTCCATGACAACTGGGGCCCCATCCGCTATAATCCCAATAAATGAACCAGCGTTTCACCATGTGAACCGACCAATAGACAAGGAGTACTCCCATGCCCCGACCCATAACCAGCCCCCTNACCGACCCCGTCTATACCCGCGCGCCTTACTGGAAGGACGTGCCCGACGAGCAGTGGATGGACTGGCGCTGGCAGATGTCCAACCGGCTTAACTCCGTGGAGGAGTTGGGCCGCGTCATCAACCTGACCGAATCCGAGCGCAAGGCGCTGACGGCCAAGGGCCTCTTCCGCGTCGACATCACGCCCTACTTCGCCAGCCTCATCGACCCCGACGACCCCCACTGTCCTGTCCGCAAGCAGGTCATCCCCACCGACCGCGAGATGGTGCCCTTCGAGTCGATGATGGAAGACAGCCTGGCCGAGGACAAGCACTCGCCCGTGCCCGGCCTCGTCCATCGCTACCCCGACCGCGTGCTCATGCTCATCACCACCCAATGCGCCAGCTACTGCCGCTATTGCACGCGCAGCCGCATCGTCGGTGACCCGACCCAGACCTTCAGCCGCGCCGAGTTCGACGCCCAGATCGAGTACATCGAGCGCACGCCGCAAATCCGCGACGTGCTGCTCTCCGGCGGCGACCCGATGGTGCTGGCTCCCAAGCTGCTGGACATGATCCTCGGCCGCCTGCGGGCCATCCCCCACGTTGAGATCATCCGCATTGGCTCCCGCGTGCCCGTCTTCCTGCCCATGCGCGTGACGCCCGAGTTCTGCGACATGCTGGAGAAGTACCACCCGTTCTGGCTCAACATCCACGTCAACCATCCCAAGGAGATCACGCCCGAGCTGGCCGCCGCGGCCGACCGCCTGACCCGCGCCGGCGTGCCGCTGGGCAACCAGAGCGTGCTGCTGGCCGGGGTCAACGACTCCGTCCACATCCAGCGCAAACTGGTGCATGACCTGGTGAAGATTCGCGTGCGGCCGTACTACCTCTACCAATGCGACCTCGTCGAGGGCTCCGGCCACTTGCGCACCACCGTCAGCAAGGGCATCGAGATCATCGAAGGGCTGCGCGGCCACACGTCGGGCTATGCCGTGCCGACCTACGTGGTCGACGCCCCCGGCGGCGGCGGCAAGATCCCGGTCATGCCCAACTACGTCGTCAGCCAGGCCCCCGGCAAGGTCGTCCTGCGCAACTTTGAGGGCTTCATCACCACCTATACAGAGCCGCTGGACTACGACCCGCATGAGATCCTCCACCAGGAAGCGCTNATCGCCAAGCGGCCGGAGCCGGGGCAGGCCGGCATCCTCGGCTTGCTCGAAGGCGAGCGCATGTCGATCGAGCCNGANGGNTTCAGCGACACCCACGCCCGCGGCGGCGGCGAGCACCGCCTGCGCAGCGGCGAGATCGCTCAGAAGTGGCAGCCCCTCGGCGTCGGCTCCATCGAGGTCCACAAGCCCCGCGAGCGCCTCGCTGCCGGCAAAGAGCAGATAGGAGAGCAGGAGGAATAGAACGCGGATAACGCGGATCGGGCGGATAAACGCGGATAAGAATGAATGGATTATTCTATCCGCGTGAATCCGATATATCCGTGTCATCCGTGTTCCATTTCTTAACCCATGCCCGATAAGACTTATCCCGGCACGCAGGCCATCCAGCGGGCCATCACCCTGCTCAAGGCCTTCGACGACCAGCGCCCCGCCTGGGGCCTGTCCGAACTCGCCCGCGAGACGGGACTGAACAAGGCCACCGCCTACCGCCTCCTCTCCGCGCTGGAGCGCGAGGGGATGCTCGGTCGCGCCGCCGACGGCGAGCGCTACGTGCTGGGGCCGGAGATCGTCGTGATGGGCGGCCGCGCCTTGCGGGCCAACAACCTGCGCGCCGTGGCCCGGCCGGAGCTGGAGCGGCTGGCCGACGACACCCGCGAGACCGCCTCGCTGGAGATCCTCTCCGGCGGCGAGATGCTGGTCATTGACGAGATCGTCGGCGGCCACCTGATGAGCGGCGTGCCCGACCTCGGCAGCCGCTGGCCGCTCCACGCCTCATCCACCGGCCTGGTCACGCTGGCTTTTCTGCCCGAGGAGCAGGCGCGCGCCCTGCTGCCGGCGACGCTGCGGCCCGTCACGGACAAGACCCTGACGAGCCGCCCTGATCTGTGGCGCGAGCTGACCGCGATTCACCAACGCGGTTACAGCATCGCCGACGAGACCCTCGAAGTCGGCCTGGTGGCCATCGCCGCGCCGGTGTTCGACCACGACGGCCGCGCGGTGGGGGCCCTCAGTATCGCCGGGCCGAAGCTACGCGTCACGGCCGAGTGCGNGCCGGTCATTGGAGAGCGCGTGGCGGCTGCCGCGGCGCGGGTGTCGGCCCAGTTCGGCTACCGGCCGTAACGCTACAGCCCCCTCAAAGCTCCTTCTTCGTTTCCAGCACTTCGCGCCGTTGCAGCAAATCGACCAGTTGCTCCAGGCTAATCCCATAGATTGCGGCAATTCGTTCGGCGTAGCTCCGCCCCAGCGGCGGGCTAAACACGACCCGGTAGCTGTAGGCCCTGTTGACCGTGGCGACATCGGCCTGCTCTCCCCGCTCTTCCTCGTAGGAAGCAACCATGCTCACGATGAGGCTATCTCCGGTTNTGCTCCGGTTCAGGTCGTCCACAACCGCCGCCAGTTCGTGAAGGTGGGTGGTGAAGATGGCGCGCAGGCCGATTTGGCGAAACGCCCGAACGATGTCCTGCGCCAGGTATACGCTCTCGCCCATGTTGGTCGTGGAAAGCGATTCGTTCAAAAGGACCAGGCTGTGACGCGTGATCTGCTCGAAGATGGTCCGAATGCGCTGGGCTTCATCGCCAAAGCGTCCCGTGCCTAACTCCAACCGTTCCTCTGTCGGGTAGTGGGTGTAGATACCGTCCACGGGGCTGATGCGAGCGCGCTTTCCGGCGACGAAAAGACCGGCCTGGGCCATCACCTGGGCCTGACCCACGGCCTGCATGTAGGTCGTCTTACCCCCCTGGTTAGGGCCGGTCAGGATCACGATGCGGCCGCGCGCGCCCAGGATCACGTCATTGCCGATTACCTTGCCGCTCAGATCTTGGCCCGGCGCTCCGCTGCTGAGGTGTAGCGCCAGTTGGACGTTGTAGCTCTCTTCAATTTCGCAGACCCGCTCCTCGCCGGGAGCTATCTCCGGCAGACAGAGAGGCAGTCCCAGCGCCTCGATCTTTCGCGCCAGGGCCACGGCCTGCACGTAGAAAATGATCTCNGGGCGTAGCTCTTTCAGAAATTGACTGTTTAGGTGGACAAAGCGTTTCAATTCGCGAGCGATGGGCTCTGTCGTCTTTTCCAGCACGCCGGACAGGTCTCGAAATANAGGAACCATCATCGGCTCGGCTTTGCGGGCCGGCCCGCTCATGGGCAGGCCACCGGTGATCATGCCGCTTGTTTCCGAGAATATGGGCAGCGAATGCAAAGGGGCAATCCCCCTTCGTCCGGCCGCGCTTTTGCCCAGAAGGCGGTCCAACAAATTGCTTTCGGTNAACCGCTCTGTATTGACCGACAGCAGCACGGCCTCTTCGGGGCGCAGGTGCTCGTCCAGGTTGACTCCGACGGTGATGCTTGTGCAGGCGCGCAGGCTTGACAGGATGCCCGGCAGGGCTTCGATGACCTGCTGAAACTCCTTGTCGCTGATGAATCGGCCGATGTGGCTTTGCAGCGCTCGNAGCCCGGGCGAAGTGATGTTCCCGCTCACTGTGCCAAAGGCCTCACGCAGATGATGCACGCAATCGACCAGCAGCTGGAGCTCGCCCGCCCGCTGGATCACTTCGTGAAGAGATGTCTCGCCGGCGAGATTGGGATGGGTGAATAGCACCAGCTCGTCGAGCAAGGGNAGCATGGNCTGAAACGCCTCACCCAGTGCCGGCTGGTGGAGCAAGTCATTCAGGATCGCCTGGCGATAAGTGAGGACGTCCGGCTCCGGACACAGGTCATACAGGACCGCCCTGATCGCGTCCTGGTGGGGACGGTAGGGGCACATACCGCTGACCAGCGCCTCCAGGGCCAGGTCGCGGATCACCTCATTCGACAGTTGCCGGCGGGATCGGGCCTGGGACACCGCGGGCCATAGCAAACTAATGCCTTGTGCGCTCCCCTCAGTAACCGCAGCCAACGCTACCTCTCCTTGATNATTAGCCAGCAAATCGACAACGACGTGCCCTGCCAAACGCCTGAAATCGGCTTCTTCGAGCGCGCAGTTATCAATCAAACGACAAAATTATACCATTCCTTACGGGGGGATGATCAAAGCGGCCGGCCCGACTGCTGGCGAGAATGCGCGGCGCCGCGCCTTTTTCAACCAAAATGGCCGCGCGACTTCCTGCGCGCCGGCCACTTCCGGGCAGCAGATTGGCCGCGCTACAACCGGCGATCGCAAGGAATTCGCCAGGGAATCGCCAGGAGATCGCAAGGCGCGGGTTTTGCGACGCGCAGTGCTTATCTTGCACTCATTTAGCCCAGAAATCCCCGAAAAACATGACATTTGTCACGGGAAAATGGTGACGAATGTCACTATTTCCCCCGCTCTAGCCGGTTCTATGCTCCAGAAAAGCGAACCATCTGACTCGCTTTTGGGGAACCGCAATCCAGCAAAACCTGTCAACTGGATAGCGTAAATCGTTCGCCGGTGTGGCGTGGGCGCCGGCGCGCTGGATCATTCCCAGGCATCCACAGGTCGCCAATCGTTCAATAAATCGGCTGAACTGAGGAAAGTTTCTCACATGGAGGGAGAAATGAAAGCGCAACATCGAAGAACATTTGTTGGACTGGTTGTTATGGTGACCTTGCTGGCGTTGCTGGGCGGCTGCCAGCAACCGGCGGCGGATATGCCGGTAGAGGAACCTACTGAAGTAGCCGAGGTCGTTCTGGCTGAAGGCGAAACTGTGTGTGAGTTGACGATTCTCGATGAGACATCAGACGCTGCGCTTGAACATACCGAGCCGGAGCTGGGGAGAGCCGTTCGGGGTCATCTGATCTGGGCAGACATGAATTGCCCCGGATCATTTGACAAAGCTAGAGTTATCGCACTCCAGGACTTCTGGGACTTTGACCCACAAACGGGTGAAGCCGGTGTCTGGATCGGCTACAACGAGATCATTCCTAGAGCCGGAGGAACCTGGAAGGGTCAATGCGAGGCAATCGAAGGCGTCTCGCATTGTACACTGGAGGGTGATGGGGTCAATGAAGGCAAGCGACTGGAGACCGCGTTTGATTTCGAGAATTCGACCCAGAAATATCGCATCCTCCAGGTGCCTCAAGCGGCAATAGCTGTCGGCCCTGCCGTGACAGAGACGGTTCTGGCCGAGGGTGAGACAATTTGTGAATTGAAGATTCTCGATGAGACCTCAGACGCTGCGCTTGACCATGCCGAGATGGGGCTGGGGAAAGTCGTTCGGGGTCATCTGATCTGGGGAGATATGAATTGCCCCGGGTCATATGACAAGGCTAGAGCCATCGCGGTCCAGGACTTCTGGGACTTTGACCCGCAAACGGGTGAAGCCGGTGTCTGGATCAGCTACGGGGAGATCATCCCTGAAGCTGGGGGAACCTGGAAAGGACAATGTGAGGTAATCGAAGGTGTCCAACATTGTACACTGGAGGGTGATGGGGTTAATGAAGGCAAGCGACTGGAGACTGCGTTTGACTTCGAGAATTCGACACAGAAATACCGCATCCTCCAGGTGCCTTCGGGATAACATCTTTCCCTTGAGGGCACGTGCACGACGGAACTGTTGGTAATTCATTCCAGAATATGGATGTGCAACTCCGGCGTGGAGACAAGCGAGAATTCTGTCTAG
>JAACJX010000203.1 GCA_014237545.1 Ardenticatenia bacterium
CGACTGAATCATCAGGAAGGTGCCAAATCCGGCAGAGATCGATAGTCAATCGATCATCTGGAAGATGAGAGAAGACCTTGATTAGTCGAGCCTCTCATCATGAGAGGCTTTTTTGATGAATATGAACCGAACCGAACTCCTACACCAGCAACTGGCCCAACGCATCCTCGTCCTCGACGGCGCGATGGGCACGATGATTCAGCAATACCAGCTGACCGAAGCGGACTACCGCGGCGGCCGATTTGCCGATTGGCCGCGCGACCTGCAGGGCAACAACGACCTGCTCGTCCTGACCCAGCCCGATGTGATCCGCGCCATCCACGCGGCCTATCTGGAGGCCGGGGCTGATCTGATCGAGACGAATACCTTTAACGCCAACCGCATCTCCCAGGCCGACTATGGCATGGAAGATCTGGCCTACGAGATGAATGTGGCCGCGGCCCGGCTGGCATGCGAAGCGCGGGACGAGATCGAGCGGCGCGCCCCCTCGCGGCCGCGCTTCGTAGCTGGGGCTCTCGGCCCGACAAACAAGACGGCCTCCATATCGCCCGACGTCAACGACCCCGGCTACCGCAACGTCACCTTCGATGAGCTGGCCGACGCCTACGCCGAGGCCGCCCGCGGGCTGGTCGACGGCGGGGCCGACATCCTGCTNATCGAGACGATCTTCGACACGCTCAACGCCAAGGCGGCNATCTTCGGCATCAAGCGCTANTTCGACGANGCGGGNATCGAGCGGCCGCTGATGATCTCCGGCACGATTGTCGACGCCAGCGGCCGCAACCTGTCGGGCCAGACGGCCGAGGCCATCTACTACTCGCTGATGCACGCCGAGCCGCTCATCTTCGGCCTCAACTGCTCGCTGGGCGTCGAGGCNTTCCGCGACAACNTGTACGCCATCTCNCAGGTGGCCGACNGCTACACCAGCATCTACCCCAACGCCGGGCTGCCCAACGAGTTCGGCGAATACGACGACACGCCGGAGTTCATGGCCGGCGTGCTNCGCGAGTANGCCGAAGAGGGNNTGGTCAACGTCGTCGGCGGCTGCTGNGGCACNACNCCGGCCCACATCCGCGCNTTCGCNGANGCNGTGAAGGGNGTGGCCCCGCGNNNNATTCCCGACGTGCCGGCCTACGCCCGCCTCAGTGGCATGGAGTCGCTGGTCATCGGCCCGGACACCAACTTCGTCAACGTCGGCGAGCGCACTAACGTCACCGGCTCGCGCCGCTTCGCCAAGCTGATCCTCAACGGTGATTACGCCACCGCGCTCGATGTGGCCCGCCAGCAGGTGGAGAGCGGCGCGCAGATGATCGACGTCAACATGGATGAGGGCATGCTCGACGCCGAGGCAGCCATGGAGCGCTTCCTGAAGCTGGTGGCGGGCGAGCCCGACATCGCCCGCGTGCCGGTGATGATCGACTCGTCCAAGTGGACGGTCATCGAGACCGGGCTGAAGTGCGTCCAGGGCAAGAGCGTCGTCAACTCCATTAGCCTCAAGGAGGGCGAGTCCGAGTTCATCCGCCAGGCCACACTGGCCCGGCGCTACGGCGCGGCGGTCATCGTCATGGCCTTCGACGAGAACGGGCAGGCGGAGACGGCCGACCACCGCGTGGCCATTGCCCACCGCGCCTACGACATTCTCCACGACCAGATCGGCTTCCCGCCAAACGACATCATCTTCGACCCCAACATCTTCGCCATCGCCACCGGCATCGAGGAGCACAACGACTACGCCGTGGCNTATTTCGAGGCCGTNCGCCGCATCAAGNCCGAACTGCCCGGCACGCTGGTCAGCGGCGGCGTCAGCAACATGAGCTTCTCCTTCCGCGGCAACGACCCCGTGCGCGAGGCGATGCACTCTGTTTTCCTCTACCACGCCATCCAGGCCGGCATGGATATGGGTATCGTCAACGCCGGGCAGCTGGCGATCTATGAAGAACTGGACAAGGAGCTAAAGGAGCGCGTCGAGGATGTGGTGCTCAACCGGCGGCCCGACGCCACCGAGCGGCTGGTGACTTTTGCCGAGACGGTGAAGGGCGGGGGGAAGGAGCGCGTCGAGGATCTGGCCTGGCGCGCGCTGCCGGTNGAGGACCGGCTGGCCCACGCGCTGGTGCNGGGCATCAACGCCTTTGTCGAGATCGACACCGAGGAAGCGCGCCAGCAGGCGGCGCGGCCGCTGGATGTCATCGAGGGGCCGCTGATGCGCGGCATGGGCATCGTCGGCGACCTGTTCGGCAGCGGCAAGATGTTCCTGCCGCAGGTGGTCAAGAGCGCGCGTGTGATGAAGCAGGCCGTGGCCTACCTGGTGCCTTANATCGAGGCCGAGAAGNCCGAGAGCGGCGACCACCGACCGGCGGGCAAGATCCTGCTGGCGACGGTGAAGGGCGACGTCCACGACATTGGCAAAAACATCGTCGGCGTCGTGCTGGGTTGCAACAACTACGAGGTCATCGACCTGGGCGTAATGACCCCGGCGCAGAAAATCCTGGAGACGGCCAGGCGCGAGAAGGTGGACATCATTGGCCTCAGCGGCCTGATAACCCCGTCGCTGGAAGAGATGCGCCACGTGGCCCGCGAGATGGAGCGCGAGGGGTTCGATATCCCCCTGCTCATCGGCGGGGCGACGACGTCGAAGGTCCACACGGCGGTCAAGATCGCGCCGGGCTACACGCGCGGGCCGGTCGTCCACGTCGTGGATGCCTCGCGCGCCGTGGGCGTGGCCACGCAGCTATTGAGCGACGAGCAGCGCGACGGCTTCGCGGCCGACGTCGCCGCTGAGTACGACGCCATCCGCGTGAGCCGCGAGGGCCGCACCGGACAGAAGCAATTGGCGACCCTGGCCGAGGCCCGCGCCAACCGGCTCAAGCTGGACTGGTCGACCTACACGCCGCCCGCGCCCAACCGGCCGGGTATCACCGTCTTCGATGATATTGACCTGAATGAGATCCGGCAGACGATTGACTGGACGCCGTTCTTCACCGCCTGGGAACTGCACGGCAAGTTCCCCCACATCCTCGACGACCCGGTCGTGGGCGAGAGCGCCCGCCATCTCTACGCCGACGCGCAGGCCATGCTCGACGCCATCGTGCGCGAGAAATGGCTGACGGCGCGGGCGGTGGTGGGGTTGTTCCCGGCAGTGAGTGAGGGGGACGACATCCTGGTCTTCGACCCGACAGGGGAGAAAGGGAGAAGGGGGGAAGGGGAGAAGCTTGGCTCGCCACTGACCACGATTCACTGCCTGCGCCAGCAGATGCAGCGGCCGCCGGGCCGGCCCAACCTGTCGCTGGCCGATTACATCGTCCCGGCCGGCAGCGGGCTGACTGACTACGTGGGCATGTTCGCCGTCACCGCCGGAATCGGCCTGGACGAGGTCGTGCGGCGCTACGAGGCCGACCACGACGACTACAACGCCATTCTGACCAAGGCGCTGGCCGACCGTCTGGCCGAGGCGCTGGCGGAGTATATGCACCGTTGCGTGCGGCGCGAACTGTGGGGCTACGCGCCGGACGAGAATCTCGACAACGACGCGCTCATCGCCGAGGCCTACCGCGGCATCCGTCCCGCGCCTGGCTACCCGGCCTGCCCCGACCACACGGAGAAAGGCGAGTTGTTCCGCACGCTGGACGCGACCGAGGCCATCGGCCTGCGCCTGACCGAGAACTACGCCATGGTGCCGACAGCGGCTGTCAGCGGCTACTACTTTGCCCACCCCGAGGCGCGCTACTACGGCATTGGCCGCATCGACCGCGATCAGGTGGCCGACTACGCCACCCGCAAGGGGATGAGCGTCGAGACGGTGGAGCGGTGGCTGGCCTCGCAGTTGGGGTATTAGGTGACGTCAGGTGCGATGCACTTTCTGAAGTGCGTCGCACCTGAACCAACCGTTCCATACGCGGTACCCTCTGCTATAATGGAATCATGCCCGAAATTAGTCGCTTTTTGGGAATTATCATCACAATGTACTATAGCGAGCATCCTCCGCCGCACTTCCACGTGCGTTATGGAGAGTACAAAGCGGTCATGGCGGTGGATACACTGATTCTATTACAAGGAAACCTGCCACCGCGCGCATGGGCTCGTGATCGAGTGGGCTTCGCGGCATCAAGAGGAGTTGTTGGAGAACTGGCGTCTGGCTTCGGTGCAAAAGCCGTTGCGTGCCATCGATCCGCTGGAGTGAATGATGTGGCAAGACGTTGTTAGTGTGGAAGCAAAGGAGAATTACCGCGTGCTCCTTCGCTTTGAGGATGGCGCGACCGGAATAGTCGATGTGGCAGAACTGGTAGAGTTCAGCGGCGTGTTCGAGCCGCTGCGGGAGCAGGGCTATTTTGAACAGGTGCGCATCGAACCTGATCTGGGGACTATTGTCTGGCCGAACGGAGCAGATCTGGATCCGGTTGTGCTCTATGCGCACGCGACTGGGCAACCATTACCCGTCTTCTTTCCTGTAGTATCAGGATCAGCTTAATAACCCAACTTGATGCCGCACAAGGGGATGAGCGTCGAGACGGTGGAGCGGTGGCTGGCGTCGCAGTTGGGGTATTAGGTGACGTCAGGTGCGATGCACTTTCTGAAGTGCGTCGCACCTGCTGATTAACTCTATGGATCCTGTCTTCTTCGAAACCCCCACCCACTTCCGCGCCTGGCTGGAGGCCAACCACACCACGGCCGATGAGTTGTTGGTCGGCTTTTTCAAGAAAGGCACCGGCCGGCCGAGCCTGACCTGGCCGGAGTCGGTCGACCAGGCGCTGTGCTACGGCTGGATCGACGGCGTGCGCCGCCGCATCGACGACGAGAGCTACATGATCCGCTTCACGCCGCGCCGCCGGGGGAGCAACTGGAGTCTGGTCAATATCCGGCNNGCGTTCAGGAACTCATCGANNNNGGGNTGATGCANCCNGCNGGGCTGGCNGCNTTCGAGGCCCGCGACCCGGCCCGGACAGACGAGTATTCTTACGAGATCCGCCCGCAAGGACTGGATGAGGCTTACGAGGCCGAATTCCGCGCCGACGCGGCCGCCTGGGCCTACTGGGAAGCGCAGCCGCCCCACTACCGCAAGGGCGCCGCCCACTGGGTCATGAGCGCCAAGCGCGAGGAAACGCGCCGCAAGCGCCTGGCCACACTCATCGCCGACTCGGCCGCGGGACGGTGGATCGCGTTGTACCGGAGATAGACGGACGACAGATCATTGACCCACTGATCTACTGACCTACTGTTCACTGGACATTACTAACAACTGGNGACTACCCATGCACTGGTGGCAAACCGGCATCATCTATCAGATTTACCCGCGCTCGTTTCAGGACAGCAACGCCGACGGGGTGGGCGACCTGAACGGCATTATCCGGCGACTCGATTACCTGAAGTCGCTCAACATTGACGCCGTCTGGATCTCGCCCATCTTCCCGTCGCCGATGCACGACTTCGGCTACGACGTGGCCGACTACTGCGACGTCCACCCGCTCTTCGGCACGCTGGCCGACTTCGACCGGCTGCTGGCCGAGGCCCACGCCCGCGGGTTGAAGATCATCCTCGACCTTGTGCCCAACCATACGTCGTGGGACCACCCCTGGTTCGTGGAGAGCCGCAGCAGCCGCGACAACCCCAAGCGCGACTACTACNTNTGGCGCTGACCCNGCCCCNGGCGACGGCCCGCCNGANNCNCGCNTGCCCAACAACTGGCAGACCCACTTCGGCGGCGACGCCTGGACCTACGACGCCCATACCGGCCAGTTCTACATGCACCAGTTCCACCGCAGCCAGCCGGAACTCAATTACCGCCACCCCGAAGTATTGCCGGCCATGCTGGACAACATGCGCTTCTGGCTCGACCGCGGCGTGGATGGCTTCCGNGTGGATGTCATCTGGCTCATGCTGAAGGACGAGCANNTCCGCGACGAGCCGCCGAACCCCCACGCCGCCCCCGACGCGCGGCCTTTNGACAAGCTCGACCACATCTACACCGCCTCGGTTGAGGGCATCCACGACATCATCCGGCAGATGCGCGGCGTGCTGGATAAGTATGACGAGCGCATGATGGTCGGCGAGATCTACTTGCCGGTTGAGCAACTGGTAACCTACTACGGCGACGGCGACGAGTGCCACATGCCGTTCAATTTCCAGCTGATCCAGCTGCCGTGGGACGCGCGGGTGATCGGCGATTACATCCGCCGCTACGAAGGGGCGCTGCCGCCAGACGGATGGCCCAACTGGGTGCTGGGCAACCACGACCAGCACCGCATCGCCACCCGTGTGGGCCAAGCGCAGGCCCGCGTGGCCCAGATGCTGCTGCTGACGCTGCGCGGCACGCCGACCAGCTACTATGGCGACGAGATCGGCATGGAGGATGTGCCCATCCCGTTCGAGCAGTGTATGGACCCGGCCGCCTTGCAGCAGCCGGAGCTGTTCGAGCTGTGGGGTCGTGACCCGGAGCGNACGCCGATGCAGTGGGACGGCAGCCCCANCGCGGGGTTCACCGTGCCCGAAGCNACGCCGTGGCTGCCGNTNGCGGCCGACTACCNGACGCGCAACGTGNCCGCCCAGGANAACGANCCGGCGTCGATGCTNAANNTCTACCGGGCGCTGGCCGCGNTGCGNCGGGCCGAGCCGGCGTTGAACAGGGGGGANTANGAAGAGGTGGATTTGGGTCNGCCCGACCTGCTGGCCTACCGGCGGACGTGGCCGGGGNGTGATGGATTCCTGGTGNTCCTCAATTTCGGCNNTGTNGAGCACCGCCTGGACTTGCGAGCGGTCCTTAATGAGAGAGGAGGCGAGGTCGCTCTGTCAACAAATCCGCAACGGATACATGGAGACCACATCGACGCGTTCCATGTGGCCCCGAAAGAAGGGGTGATCTTGCGGTCAAATGGACGCTAGGAAACGACCTGACAGGTCGGCGGTATAGCCCTTGCACCAGNAGATGGTTGGCNGNNGGCCTGTCGGGTTTTTCGATNATAAATCAGATCATCCCCAACAACTCATCATACTCCGCATAAAACCCCAGCATGATCTCATCCGGGTCGGGGACCAGGCCGGTATCTGTGGCCAGGCCCAGGTAGATGTTATTCGCATAGCTAAGGATGCTGATCCCCAGCCCCAGCCGGCCGCTCTGTGGCACCCAGAACATCAGGCTCTCGATCGGCTGCCCGGCCAGATAGAGCGGGATCGGCGGACCGGGGACGTTGGTCAGCACGGCTGTCGCCTTGGACCCGATGAGCTTGACCACTTGATCCTGAATGGCCTGGGCCGAAAAGCCGATGGCGGCCAGGATGTCGAGCGACACCGGCGCTTCCTGGGTCTCCTTCAGCGATTCCATGCGGTGGCGCACGATGGCCAGCCGCTGTTTCACGTCGGGCGTGCTGACGGGTAGATCGACAAATACCAGGCCGAATTTGTTGCCCATGCCGCCCATCTCGTTCGGGCCGCGCAGGTTGACCGGCACAGCCGCCCGGAAATCGACGGCCGCTTCGCCCCGCGCCTCCAGATAGCGGCGCAACCCGCCGGTGACGATCGAAGTCATCAGGTCGTTGACGGTCGCGCCGGTGGCCCGCCGCATGGCCTTGACCTCGCTCATGGGCAGCGGCCGCGACCAGACGGNGCGCTTGGCCAGGCCGAGCTTGCCCTTGTAGATCGTCTTGGGGTCGGGCGCGCGCAGGACGAGCTTGCTGGCCGCGTGGGCGTAATCCGACGAGAGCTCGGCCAGTTGGCGCGGCCGGTCGGCGTTCAGAACCGTCTCCAGACCTTCTATCAGCGCCCGGCGGCCGACCCCCACGCCCTTGCCCAGCAGCCGCGCGGCGCGCAGTTGCAGCGCTTCAAAGGAGCCGGTCAGCGCGCTCGGCGNCTCNTGAACGTCGGGCAGACCGTTCGGCNCCGGCTGCGGCGCGCCGGGGGACATCTCCGTCAGCGCCAGCAGCACGCCGACCAGGGCCATCCCGTCGGCCATCGCATGGTGGAGCCGGACGATGATCGCCCCACCTTCGCCGTAGCCGTCGACGATGTGCATTTGCCACAACGGCTTGCTGAAGTCAAGCGACGTGGACATCAGGTGGCTGACCAACTCCTGCAGGGCCGATTTGTCGTGGGGATGCGGCAGGCCGACGCGGTGAAGATGGGCGCTCACGTTGAAGTTGGGGTCGAACTCCCAGTAGTTAGGGGCTAACGGCAGGGCCGGGCGAACGACTCGTTGGCGAAAGCGGTCGAACTGGAGCAGGCGGCTTTCCACCAGGGCGCGCAGATAGGTCATATCTACCGGTCTGGCGAAGGTCAGAACGCCCGTCACCATCATCAGGTTGGTCGGGTCTTCCATCTTGAGCCAGGCGGCGTCCACGTTGGAAAGCGGGGTAATCGGGGGCATAAATTTATCCTTGCGGCGGGTTTTCCTGTGATTCGGCCGGCGCGATAGCTGGCGCTCGCCGCGACTCCTGGTGGTCGGCCAGCCATTCGCGCAACCGCCGGCCCAGCCGGGCATCCCAATCATACACGACCACCGTATCGGCTATCTTGTCGTGCCAGCCTTGCCGGCGATCGTCGACCAGGACCCACAAAAAGCCAAGACCCAGAGAAAAGAACGAAAGGTAATAGCCGAGAAAGCGCCGGAGCGCGGGTCGAAAGGTTATTTCGTGCCCATTGGTGCGCACAACCCGCAGCCCCATCAGGGCTTGGCCCAACGTCTTGTCGGCGACCAGCCATAAAGTGATCGCATAGACGGCGAACAGGACGCTGCTGCCAAACAGCGTGACGCCCCAACGCAGCAACAAGATGATCGGCGACGAGGTCGCTGATTCGTTAGGCTCAAAAATCGCCTGGGCCAGTTGATTGAGGCCGAAGAAGTCCAATATCAGGCGCACAAAAACGAGAGTAACCAGTTGAGTGATGACGATCAATAGCAAATCAATCGCAAAGGCGATGGCGCGGCTGACAAAGCCCGCGTAGTGGCCGCGAAGGGATGGGGGGAAGGAGATTATCTGGGTCACAGTAACGCTAGGTTAGAAAACATTGAAATGACCAGGCGATTTTATGGTGTGCCGGTGTTGCGCTCGGCGATGACGAGGCGGACGTCTTCCGGTGGCTGGGGCAACTCCTGGCGCGGCGGCCGCCGGAGAATGCGCCGGACAANNTTCTCGGCTATCGCGTCNGCNGATACTGTGCGCGTGCGGAACTCATCCACCGCTTCCGAGGCCAGGCCCACGCTCTGCTCCTGCACCAGGTCAGCCAGTTCCTCGTTCTCCGCCAGGTGGCTGATAAACTCGTCGACTATCCCTATATAGGACTTGCGGGCCAGCCGTCGCGCGCCCGGCTCCTGCGCGCGGCCCAATTCGACCCAGTCGCTGACGCGCTTTTGACCACGGGTGACCAGCCGGTCGAAGGCCCGGTCGATCGGTCGGGCGACGATGCCCGTCAGGCGGTTATCGACCAGCGGTTGCGCGGCGCTGCCGGTCATACGCCAGAACACATCAGATGCCTGGACGGCCTTGATCGCTTGCCGCCGCAGGCCGTCGGCCGTGGACAGAGCCATGCCGACCAGCATGTAGCGNGCCGCGTCGCCAGTCGTGTGAATCTCGCCCGCGCCCGGGGCATCCTCGGCCGACTGCAACTCGGCTTCCCACTTCTCCAGTCTGCGGGTCAACTCGGCCGCGCCCTCGATGGTTCCGCCGATCAGCAGTTTGACGACCGCCAGATAGGCGTCGAACTCAGCGTCAGTCGGGCTTTCCGCATCCGCTGCCTCTGGCGGGATGACGGCGGGCAGCGAAACGGGCGCGCCCACCAACGGGCCAAGCTCGTCGCCGGTCTGATCCAGAATGATTGTCGCCGGTGCGGCCGGCTCTCGACGGCCGAGAACAGGCGCCGCCTCATCAGGCGAAGGCTCTTCTTGTGGGGTTAATGGGCTGATTTCATCCATGTTTACAACCTGAAGCCCTGTGCTCTCCCGCTGCCGGCCGCCCATTTGACGACGGCCAACGATTCGACTATCAGGAGTATACGAACGGCATAAAGCCGGCGCAACCCCCTTTTTGGTGTGGTCTGGGCGCAATCACCCGTCGCGCAGGCTGGCCTATCGCCGTGCTCTCGCAAGGCGGCGGTCAAGATGTTAGAATGACGGCTATGCTACAACATCACGAACTTTCGGCTGCCGTCCGGGCGGCCATTACCGCGGCCCAGGCGGCCGGAGACCTACCCTCGTTCGACGTCCCCGACGTGCTGGTCGATCGGCCGCGCGACGCGACTCACGGCGACTATGCCACGGCCGCGGCCCTGCAACTGGCTCGGCCGGCGCGCATGGCGCCGCTGAAGATAGCCCAGACCATCGCTGCCCATATCACGCTGCCGGCCTACGTGGGCGAGACCAGCGTCGTCCCGCCCGGGTTCATCAACTTCCGCCTGGCCACGGAGTGGTTGCAAGCGCTGCCCGACAGTATCCTGGCCGGCGACTACGGCCGCATTGACATCGGCCTGGGCGGCAAAAAGGCGCAGGTGGAATGCGTCTCGGCCAACCCGACCGGCCCGATCACCCTCGGCCGGACTCGCGGCGGTGTCATCGGCGACACGCTCCATCGCGTGCTCGAGGCCGCCGGCTACGACGTGACGATGGAGTATTACTATAACGACGCCGGGCGACAGATCACGCTCCTGGGCGAGTCGGTCAAGGTGCGCTACTTGCAGCAGCTGGGCCAACCGGTCGAATTGCTTGAGGATCATTACCAGGGCGAGTACATCACCGATCTGGCCCGCGAGCTGGTGGCCGAGCGCGGCGACGCGCTGGTCGATATGCCGGCCGACGTGTTCGCCGAGTACGCCCGCGACCGCCTCTCCCGGCAGCAAAAAGAGACGCTGGCGCGGGTCGGCATCGTTTTCGACAACTACTTCCGCGAGCAGAGCCTCTACGAGACCGGCGC